>DATBQN010000355.1:0-4871 GCA_036560825.1 Thermoanaerobaculia bacterium | reverse complement strand
TCGATACCAATCCGTTGGGATCTATGTAGCTACCCTCGCCCGCCTTGCTCACCGCGAGGCTGCCGTGGTGGGCGCCTCTCGGCCCCTCGAACCACATCGCCAGCCAGGCGCGCGCGGCGTCGTAGAGGGTCGAAAGAGACGTGGCGGAAGCCTGTACGGGCCGAGCCCGCGCCGGGAGCGCCCCGGCGGCTCCGGCTCCGAGGGCGAGCACGACGACGGCAAGAGCGGCGATCCTGCGAGCCTTCGAACGCATGGATTCCCTCCTCCCCGACGGATCGAGTCCGCAGTCTTTTAGCGGCAAGGATTCAGTGCTCCTTTTGAAGCAGAGTGCAGCCTGGGGCGAAAAAGGGGACAGGGAGGGAGAAAAAAACGGGCGCCCGAAAACCGGCCGGGCGCCCGCGGCTGGAAGCGGGGTCGGAGGGCTCGCTCAGGGGCAGGTGGCGAACGCCCCGACGTCCTGGACGGGCTGGAAGGGCGTCCCCTGCGGGTTCACGTACAGCCGCTGCAGGCCGCTGTGGGTGTCGGTCACCCGGAAGACGACGTGGACGTCGGTCAGACCGCCGACGAAGATCCAGTAGCGGCTGTTCAGGGCGCAGCCGTTGAGGACCTTGACCGCCGCCTCGACGTTCGCCTGGTTGAAGAACCAGAGGTAGCCCGAGCCGTCGGTCAGCCCCATCACCTGGGCCGGACCCGAGAGGCCGCTGCCGGTGTCGAAGGTCGCCTGGACCGCGAAGCGATTGCCGAGCAGACAGAGCGTCGTCGGTCCCGGGACGCAGGCGGGGACCGGCGTCGGGTTCAGCCACTGGGCGATCTTCGGGTAAGTCACCGAGAAGGCGCCGTCGATCTCCGAGTTGCTGTAGTCGCAGCCGTCGTCGGGGTTGTTGAAGCCGCAGCCGCCGAGGAGCTGGCCGACCACGTAGCCGCCGGCGAGGATCGAGGGCGCCCCGGAGCTGCCGGCGAAGGTGGCGCTCTGGGTCAGCTGGGCGTAGATGAAGTCGCCCACCGGCGCGCCGCTGCAGATGGGCACCCCCGAGCTGCGCACGAGCGAGGTCGAGTAGACCTGCTTGTCGGCGAACGCCTGGGATACCCGGAAGAGGCGAACGCCGTCGTGGACGGCGGCCGGATCGGCGTTCCAGCCGAGGAAGAATCGCCCCGGCGGGAGGTCCGCCAGGCGGAGGAAGGTGAAGTCGGACGTCGGATCGCTCGCCAGCAGCGTCGAGCCGCTGGTCTCCGGCACCGAGCTGAGCTCCGGCGCCGGACCGTTGCAGACGCTCGAGCGGAAGTCCCAGAACGCCTCGAGCGACGAGGCGGCCGCCTGGTTGTCGAAGCAGTGGTTGGCGGTCAGCAGGTACGGGATGCCGTCGGAGGCCGAATCGTTGAGCAGCCCGCCCGAGCACTCGAACTCGGTGCCGGCGTCGATGAAATCGAGCAGCGCGATCGCCGAGCGGAGATCCGCGATGACGCCCAGGGTCGCGGGCTTGACGCAGGTGGCGTCGATGAGGCATTCGCCCAGGCGGGGCGCCACGGTCGGCCCGCCCAGGGCGGCGGCGGCGGTCGTCGCCACGATCGGCTGCCCCTTGGCGTCGAGCTGGAAGCGCTGGGAGACGGCGTCCGGCGCGAAGCGCGCCGCGCTCCCGGCGGCGATCGCCGCCGCCGGAGCCTCGAGCTCGAGGTAGAGGGTGTCTCCCGGCACGCCCGGGGTCCACAGGGCGCCGTCCGGCCCGCGCAGGTCGAGGCCGAAGGCGCGCGGCTCCCCGCCGCGGCCCCAGACCCAGAAGCGGGTTCCCGCCGGCAGCTCGACGCCGGCGAGGTGGAGGCGCAGCCGGTAGGCGCCGGCGACCGTGATGCTGGTGCTCCACACCGGGTTGCCGGCGCTCGAGCGGCCGAGGAAGCCGCCGGCCCAGCGCATCGGCAGCGTGCGGCCGGCGAGCCCGCCGAGCGTCACCCTCTCGGGGGCCGCGAGCGGCCGCGAGAAACCGACCCGGAGCGGCAGCTTCCCGGCCTGGTTCCACTGCTTGAGCGCCTCGAGCTGGTCGGCGGCGCCCTCGGGCGCGGCGCGGAGCGACGCCGCCGCCGTCGGGCTCATCCGCTCGGCGAGGCGCAGCGGCGGCGTGGAGACGGCCTTGGGCGCCGCGGCCTGGGGGCCGAGCGACGGTGGGACGGATTGAGTCAGCGCCGGCAGGGCGACGAGACCGAGAAGTAGGGCGAGCGGGGCGCTGCGGATCGGCATGACGGCTCTCCTTGCGACCTGCTCGCGCGGCGGAGAGCGCCGACCGGGCGCGCAGGGCGGCCTAGCTTAGCAGGCGCCGGAGGCCCCGCGAGCGCGCTCCTATTCCTATTCCGGGCTGTTGCAGTTCAGGACGTAGGTGAAGTAGGTGGCGCCGCAGCTGCCGCCGTTCCCACCCTCGTGGTCGTGGTCGTCACCACCGTGATCCCCATCGTGGTGGTCCCCATCGTGATGGTCGCCGTCCTGGTGGTCCCCATCGTTATGGTCGCTCTCGTGATGGTTGCTCTCCTGGTGGTCGCCGCTCGCATAGTGGGTGCCGCTCGAGCCGTGCCCGCCGCCGGAGGCGAGACCGTCGTGCTCGTCGTGGTGCTCTCCGTCGCCGCCGTCGCATGAGTGGTGATCGTCGCCGCAATGCTCGCCGTCGTCGTCGCCACCGCCCGAGCCGTCGCAGCTCCCGCACGGCTTCGAGCCGGCGAAGGCCGAGCCCGCTCCCCACGCGTTGGCGCTCCCGCTCGGCGGCAGCTTCGCCGCGGTATGCGCCGCCAGGTAGAGCGTCGTCCCGATCGTGAAGCTGCCGAGCGGGATGGTGAAGGTGTAGTGAGCGACGGCGGGATTGAACTGCGTGCGATAGGGGAACTGCGAGAGGTTCGGCGCGCCCGAGCTCTGCGGGATGCCCGCGAGGGATGCGGCCACCGCGAGGTCGAGCTGGCTCATCGTCCAGCCGCCGGCGGTGTCGAAGCTGACGTAGAGGAAGCTCGCATCGTTGGTCACCGAGACGCTCCCCACGCCGACGGTTCCTTGGGCGAGGGGAACGGTGATCCCCGCCCCGATACAGGTCTGAGCGCCGGCAGGCACTGCGGCGAGCACCGTGAACGCTGCGCACGAGAGAGCCACGGCGACGGCGATGAGGAAGCGCTTCATCGACATTCCTCCTTGGAGGGTCCACTGCATGGCTGGATGAGATGGCGCGCGCTCGGCGGCCGCGCCGGGGAATATATACACCCATTTTTTGTGAAGTGCCTCGAAGAATGTATCTTTTTCTATTTGAGCTTAATGGTAATAAATCTTTTCTTCGTCATCGCCCGACGCGCCGGTCGAGAGTGCGGTACTGGATGGCTTCGGCGAGGTGGACGGCCTGCACGGGACCGCCACCGCCGAGGTCGGCGATCGTCCGCGCCACCTTGAGGATGCGGTCGAGGGCGCGGGCGGAGAGGCCGAGCTTCTCGAAGGCGGCGTCGAGGAGCGCGCGGCCGGCGCCGTCGACGGCGCAGTGGCGGGCGAGGGCGCGCGGGCCCATCGCCGCGTTGACCGGGATGCCCAGGGACGGCCCGAAGCGCTCGACCTGGAGCGCGCGCGCCGCGGCGACGCGGGCGGCGACCGCGGCGCTGGGCTCGCCCGGCGTGGCGCGCAGCTCGGAGAGGGTCACGGCGGGGACCTCGACGTGGAGGTCGATGCGGTCGAGGAGCGGTCCGGAGACCCGCGCCCGATAGCGCTCGACCGCCGCCGGCGGGCAGCGGCACGGATAGCGCTTGTCCCCCAGGTGGCCGCAGGGGCAGGGGTTGCAGGCGACGACGAGGGAAAAGCGGGCGGGGAAGACGAACCGCGCGCGGGCGCGCACCACGGTGACGGTCCCTTCCTCGAGCGGCTGGCGCAGCGCCTCCAGGGTGTCGCGCCGGAACTCCGGCAGCTCGTCGAGGAAGAGGACGCCGGCATGGGCGAGGCTGGTCTCGCCCGGGCGCGGCACCGGTCCGCCGCCGATCATCCCCGCCGTCGAGGTGCCGGTGTGCGGGCTGCGGAACGGCCGCTCGGTGAGGAGGCCGGAGGGCGGCTCCTCGGCGACCAGCGAGTAGACCTTGGTCACCGCGATCGACTCCGCGAGGGTGAGGGGCGGGAGGAGGCCGGGAAGGCGGCGGGCGAGCATCGTCTTGCCCGAGCCCGGCGGTCCGAGGAGGAGGAGGTTGTGGCCGCCCGCGGCAGCCACCTCGAGGGCCCGCTTGGCCGCCTCCTGGCCGCGCACCTCGGAGAGGTCGGGGAGGGCGAGCCGGGATCTCGCCGCCGCCCGCGGCGCCGCGGCGACGGGCGGCAGCACGTCGATCCCGAGGAGGTGCTGGATCGCCTCCGCGAGGCCGCGGACGGCGAGGATCGGCACCGTGCCCAGGGCGGCGGCCTCGCCGGCGTTCGCCGCCGGCAGCAGCACCTCGGCAACCCCCAGGCGCGCCGCGAGGTCGGCGATGGCGAGGCCGCCGCGCACCGAGCGGACGGTGCCGTCGAGCCCCAGCTCGCCGCAGACCAGGCGCCCGGCGAGCGTCTCCTGGGGGAGCTGGCCGTGCGCCACGAGGAGGGCGAGCGCGATGGCGAGGTCGAGGTGGTTCCCCTGCTTGCGGATGTCGGCCGGGGCGAGGTTGATGACCACCGAGCGCGGCGGCAGGTCGAAGCCGCAGTTCTTGATCGCGGCGCGGACCCGCTCGCGGCTCTCGCGGACGGCGGCGTCGGGGAGACCGACGATCTGGACCTGCGGCAGGCCGTTGTGGACGTCGACTTCCACCTGGACGGGGTGGGCCTCGATCCCCCATGGGGTGGCGGCGGTGGCTAGGGCGAGCATGCAGAGGAAGACACGAACGGCATCCTTCTCCTCGCACCGCTC
>DATBQN010000354.1:0-3147 GCA_036560825.1 Thermoanaerobaculia bacterium | reverse complement strand
CGGCGTTCGAGCAGGTCGTCGACCTCGAGGGGAGCGAGCGCGGGCAGTACCTGCTGCGCAAGCTGCTCGAGAAGGGGTACGAGAAGGACGTCATCCTCCCCTTCACCGGCAATACCCCCTACATCAACACCATCCCCCTGGCAGAGCAGCCGCCGTACCCCGGCGACCGCGCCGTCGAGCGCCGCATCAAGAGCCTGGTGCGCTGGAACTCGATGGCGATGGTGGTGCGGGCGAACAAGAAGTTCGCCGGCATCGGCGGCCACATCTCGACCTTCGCCTCGGCGGCGACCCTCTACCAGGTCGGCTTCCACCATTTCTTCCGCGGCCGCGGCGCCGGCGGCTTCGCGGGCGACATCGTCTACTACCAGGGGCACGCCTCGCCGGGGATGTACGCCCACGCCTTCGTGGAGGGCCGCATCACCTGGGACCAGATGGAGAGGTTCCGCCGCGAGGTGGAGCGCGGGACCGGCCTCTCCTCCTATCCCCACCCCTGGCTGATGCCCGACTTCTGGGAGTACCCGTCGGTCTCCATGGGCCTGTCGCCGATCGCCGCCATCTACCAGGCGAAGTTCAACCACTACCTGAAGGACCGCGGCATTCTCGACACCGAGGGGCGGCGGGTGTGGGCCTTCCTGGGCGACGGCGAGACCGACGAACCGGAGACCCTGGGGGCGATCACGCTCGCCTCGCGCGAGGCGCTCGACAACCTCACCTTCGTCATCAACTGCAACCTCCAGCGGCTGGACGGGCCGGTGCGCGGCAACGGCAAGATCGTGCAGGAGCTGGAGACGGCGTTCCGCGGCGCCGGCTGGAACGTCATCAAGGTCCTCTGGGGCGACGACTGGGACCCGCTGATCGAGGCCGACAACACCGGGCTCCTCATCCAGCGCATGAACGAGGTCGTCGACGGCGAGCTGCAGAAGTACGTCGTCGACTCCGGCTCCTACTTCCGCCAGCACTTCTTCGGCAAGTACCCCGAGCTCCTCGAGCTCGTGCGCGGCTACACCGACGAGCAGCTCCATGAGTTCCGCCGCGGCGGCCACGATCCCGCCAAGGTCCATGCCGCCTACAAGGCGGCGGTCGAGCACCGCGGCCAGCCGACCGTCATCCTCGCCCAGACGGTCAAGGGCTACGGCCTGGGGGAGGCGGGCGAGGGCAGGAACGTCACCCACCAGCAGAAGAAGCTGAACGACGACGAGCTCCGCCTCTTCCGCGACCGCTTCGACATCCCGATCTCGGACGCCGAGCTCCACGAGGCGCCCTTCTACCGGCCGTCCGACGACAGCGTCGAGGTCCAGTACATGAAGGAGCGCCGGGCGGCGCTCGGCGGCGCCGTGCCGGCGCGGCGGGTGAAGACGGCGCCGTCGCGCGTGCCCTCCCGCGACGAGTTCAAGGAGTTCTTCGCCGGCTCCGACCGCGAGGTGTCGACCACCATGGCGTTCGTCCGCATGCTCAGCCAGCTGATGAAGCACCGCGAGCTGGGGCGCCAGATCGTGCCGATCGTCCCCGACGAGGCGCGCACCTTCGGCATGGAGTCGCTCTTCCGCCAGTTCGGCATCTACTCCCACGTCGGCCAGGTGTACGAGCCGGTCGACAAGAACATGCTCCTCTACTACCGCGAGGCGACCGACGGGCAGATCCTCGAGGAGGGGATCACCGAGGCCGGCTCGATGGCCTCCTTCATCGCCGCCGGGAGCGCCTACGCCACCCACGGCGTCGACATGATCCCCTTCTTCATCTTCTACTCGATGTTCGGCTTCCAGCGCATCGGCGACCTCATCTGGGCGGCCGCCGACCAGCGCACGCGGGGCTTCCTGCTCGGCGCCACCTCCGGGCGGACGACGCTCAACGGCGAGGGGCTGCAGCACGAGGACGGCCACAGCCACGTCCTCGCGAGCACCGTCCCCAACCTCGTCACCTACGACCCCGCCTACGCCTACGAGATCGCGGTGATCCTCCAGGACGGCCTGCGGCGGATGGTCGGGGAGCGCGAGGACGTCTTCTACTACATCACCCTGGGCAACGAGAACTACGCCATGCCGGCGAAGCCGGAAGGGGCCGACGAGGGGATCCTGAAGGGCCTCTACAAGCTGCGGCCCGCCGCTGGTGAACCCGATCGACGCGGCCGCGAGCCGGCCGGCAGGCCGCGGGTCCAGCTCCTGGGCAGCGGCTCGCTCCTCAACGAGGCGGTGCGAGCCCAGGGGATGCTCGCCGAGCGCTGGGGCATCGCCGCCGACGTGTGGAGCGCCACCAGCTACAAGGAGCTGCGGCGCGAGGCCCTCGAGGTCGAGCGCTGGAACCTCCTCCATCCCGGCGAGCCGGCGCGCAAGCCCTACGTCGTCGAGCTCTTCGAGGGCGAGCCGGGGCCGATCGTCGCCGTCTCCGACTACATGAAGTCGGTCCCCGAGCAGGTCGCGCGCTGGCTCCCCGGCCGCTTCTACAGCCTGGGCACCGACGGCTTCGGGCGGAGCGACACGCGCCAGGCGCTCCGCCGCTTCTTCGAGGTGGACGCCGAGTCGATCGCGCTCGCCGCCCTGGGGCGGCTCGCCAACTGCGGCGCCGTCGAGCGCGAGGTGGTGGCGCGGGCGGTGGGGGAGCTGGGGATCGACGCCGAGAAGCCCGATCCGGTCCGCGTCTGAGGCGCAGAGCCGCGAGGGCCGCCGCCGGGACGGACGGGCGCACCGCGGCGAGCAGGAAGATCAGGAATTTTGGGTTTCCGGCCGCCGTTGGCGTCTTTCAACACACGCTCCTGCCGGGTCGAGCACCGCCCGGCGAACCGAGATCCAGCCCTTCGATTGGAGATCATCGACGATGCGCACTCATAAGATCCTCGTCCCCGCCCTGCTCCTGGCCCTCGCCCTCCCCGCCCTCGCGGCGGCGGCGCCGCAGGTCTACAAGGTCGACCCCGACCACAGCTCGATCGGCTTCACCATCCGCCACTTCGTCTCCACCGTCCCCGGCCGCTTCAAGGACTTCGAGGGGACGATCAAGTACGACCGGCAGAACCCGCCGGCCTCGAGCGTCGAGTTCACCGCCCAGACGGCGTCGATCGACACCGACAACGCCGACCGCAACAACCACCTCAAGTCGCCCGACTTCTTCGACGCGCAGAAGTTCCCCACCCTCACCTTCACCAGCACCAGCGTG
>DATBQN010000353.1:0-3208 GCA_036560825.1 Thermoanaerobaculia bacterium | reverse complement strand
CGCCTGGAGCTCGATGTCGTCGGTGTCGGTGTCCTTCAGCCGCTCGGAAGCCTCGAGTGGGTGCTTTTCGCTCATGGCGAAGAGGTCGAAAGGGACTGACAGGATCGGTCTTCCGCGCTCCGGCTGCCGGGACAGGTGTTTATGATCCTAGCACATGGCCAGGGCTGGAGGGGCTCGCGAAGGGCCGGATCTTGCGCCGGGAACGGATCTAGCGCGGGGCGAACATCCCCCGCAGGACGTGGCGGGCGACCTCGGGGTTCTCGCGCAGGCGGCGCATCGAGTAGGGGTACCAGTCGTGGCCGTAGGGGACGTAGACGCGCAGGCGGTGGCCGGCGGCGAGGAGGATGCGGCCGAGGGCGGGGTCGACGCCGAGGAGCATCTGGAACTCGTAGCCGTCGCGCGGCAGGCGGTGCTTGTCGATCAGCGTCGCGGCGCGCTCGACCAGGTACTCGTCGTGGGTGGCGATGCCGACGTAGACGCCCTGGTCGAGGAGCTTCTCGAGCGCGGCGACGAAGTTGGCGCGCACCGTCTCGTACCCCTTCCAGGCGATCTCCCGCGGCTCGACGTAGATCCCCTTGCAGAGGCGGACCGAGGCCCCCTGGGCGGGGAGCGCCGCGACGTCGGCGAGGGTGCGGCGCATGTAGGCCTGGAGCACCACGCCGAGGTTGCCGTGCCGGGCATGGAGCTCGCGGTAGATGGCGAGCGTCGGCTCGGTGCAGCTCGAGTCCTCCATGTCGATGCGCACGAAGTTACCGTGCGAGCGCGCCGCAAGGGCGATGCGCTCGACGTTGTCGCGGCAGAAGCCCTGGTCGATCTTCAGCCCCAGGAGGGTCAGCTTGATCGAGACGTTGGCATCGAGGCCGTCGCGGGAGATCGCGGCGAAGACCCGCACGTACTCCTCGACCGCGGCCGCCGCCTTCTCCCGCTCCCTGACCTCTTCGCCGAGCACGTCGATCGTCGCCATGGCGCCCTTGGCGTTCAGCTCGCGCACCGCCGCGAGCGCGTCCTCGAGGGTCTCGCCGGCGACGTAGCGCGAGGCCACGCGGCCGACGATCGCCTTGGGAACGAGCGGCAGGCTGGCGACCAGCAGGCGGTTGAGCGCACTCATCGCGATGGCCCCTTCGAGGTTCGCACTGGGTCCGGGATCGGCGGGGAGATTCTAGCGAGTTCCGGCGAGCCGTGACGAGGGGGTCGAGCGGCCCTCGAGCCTGGCCGGGATCACGGGTCGGCCGGTCAGGAGGCCGCCGTGACGAGGGTCTCGGCGGCGGCCTGCGGCTCGTCGACCACCCAGCGCACCGACTTCGAGCACGGGCAGGCGCCGCCGACGCGGCGCAGGGCCGGCATCCGCCCCGCTGCGTCCTTGGCAGTCAGCTCGCCGCGCTCGATGCGGCGCAGGGCCTCGGCGTAGTCGCGGAAGTCGCGGCCCGCGAGATAGGCCTCCGGCAGGTGGTCGGCGAGATGGCGGAGGTAGACCGCGGCGTCGGTGAAGGTCTCGCCGTCGACGCCGATCATCCGGAAGGCGGAGACGCCGCGGCGGCGGAAGAAGTCGGCGTGGGGCAGGCGCACGAGGTCCTCGTGGCGGATCCCCTCGCGCGTCTCGCGGTCCGCGAGGACGCCGTCGACCACCGCGTCGGCCTCCAGGCGCGTCAGCCGCGGCAGGCGGGCGCGGACGTAGCGCACGTTGAGGTCGCGCACCAGGCGGCCCACCTCCTCGCGATAGAGCGCCTGGGCCTCGGCATTCTTCATCGGCTTCAAGCCGTAGCGGACGTTGGTGCCGCCGCCGCGCTCGTCGCCGAACATCTCGAGGCCGCGCGGCAGCCATTTGTCGACGGCGCGGCGCAGGGCGTCCATCGTCACGTAGACGTCGCCCCTGGCCGCCGCGGTCGCCCAGCGGCGCATCGGCACCACTCCGGCCGCCAGGTGGAAAGCCTCCTCGCGCAGCATCTTCGGCATGCTCTCGGCCATCGGCTGGTAGGCGGAGATCCTCTGCATCGAGAGCTGGTACTTGCCGACGCGGTCGATCAAGGCGCAGAAGACGACGTTGTCGACGAAGGAGTCGAAGTCGATGTTGAAGGCGCCCAGGAGGTGGGAGCCGGTGTTCATCGACAGGATCTCCTCGAAGATCTCGGTGTTGGTCTCCGCCGACACGCTGGTCCAGTCGTCCTCGACCAGCAGGTGGAGCATCTGATAGCCGTGGCGCAGCTCCTCGGCCATCATGCGGAGGATCCAGAACTGCTCCTCCTCGTCCTGGGCGCGGGCGAGCGTCAGGCGATGCTGCTGGATGGAGCCGAATTCGGTCGACGCCTGGGCGCGGAGCTGGCCGAGGACGTGGTGCGCCTGCTCGGGGAGCATCTCCGCGGCGCGCGTGTACTTGGGCTTGCCCTTGAGCTCGCCGCACTCGATCTCGGTGCACATGCCGAGCTCGCGGTAGGCGCAGAGCTCGAAGCGCGGCTCGCGCGGGAAGTGCCTTTCCCAGTTCTCGAGGAGGAAATCGTGGTCGGGGAGATAGGTGTCCTTCCACTTGACCACGGCGTCGTGGAACTTCCTGGGCAGGGTGGCCGTCTTGACGCTCATGCTCCGCTCCTCCTCGCTGCTCTCGCCGCCCTCATGCCCTGCTAGAGCGGCCGCTCGAACGGCCGCAGGCGCGACGGCGCGAAGCCGAGCGAGCCGAAGAAGCGGCCGATCTCCTCCATGTCGCCGTCCACCAGGGTGCGCACGCTCTTCGCGCCGCGCTCCCGGAAGTGCGCGAACATCGCCTCCGCCATGCGCCGGCCGATCGCCTGGCCGCGCCGGTCGGGGTCGACCCCCAGCACCTCGATCCACCCCGTCGGCTCCTCGAGGCCGAACTCGCCGGAGCGCACCTCGCCGAGCATGAAGCCCACCACCTCGCCGCCCGCCGCCTCGGCGACCACCGAGGACTCGGGGTCCCTCCTCAGGTAATAACCGATCCGGCGCTCCCAGACTTCCGGACGGTAGCGCCCGCCGATCTTCTCGTCGATGCCGGTGATGGCGTCGATGTCCAGCTCGTCGACCGGGCGGACGCGGAAGGTGTCGGGGCTCTCGGGCATCGGGGAGGCGGCGCCCGCGGATCGCGGACAGCGAGATTGTAGCGGTACCACGCCGCGATGCGCAAAGGCCGGCCCCCGGTTGCCGTCCCTCTCCAATAGCTGCGGTGCTCCCGCCGCCGCGGAGCGGTCTCCTCCGCTCG
>DATBQN010000352.1:0-3256 GCA_036560825.1 Thermoanaerobaculia bacterium | reverse complement strand
TCGCCACCCCGGCCGAGCTCGACCAGTACCTCGAGCGCCTGGAGCAGGCGCGGGCGCGCGACCACCGGCGGCTGGGGGTCGAGCTCGACCTCTTCAGCTTCAACCCCGTCGCCCCGGCCTCGCCGTTCTTCCATCCCAAGGGCGCCTTCGTCTACAACGCGCTCGAGGACTACGTGCGCGGGCTGCAGGGCCGGCGCGGCTACGGCGAGGTGCTGACGCCGCAGATCATGGACGTCGAGCTGTGGAAGACCTCCGGCCATTACGACAACTACCGCGAGGCGATGTTCTTCACCGAGGTCGACGAGAAGCAGTTCGCCGTCAAGCCGATGAACTGCCCGGCGGCGTGCCTGATCTACGGCACCCGCACGCGCTCGTACCGCGACCTGCCGCTGCGCTTCGGCGACTTCGGCCGCCTCCACCGCTACGAGCGCAGCGGCGTCACCTCCGGCCTCTTCCGCGTGCGCTCGTTCTGCCAGGACGACGCACACATCTTCTGTGCGGAGGAGCAGATCGAGAGCGAGGTGCTCGCCGCCACCGAGATGATCCTCGAGGTCTACCGGACGCTCGGCTTCACCGAGGTCGCCGTCGAGCTCTCCACCCGGCCCGAGAAGTCGATCGGCACCGCCGAGCTGTGGGCCCGCGCCGAGGGCGCGCTCGCCGCGGCGCTCGACCGCCGCGGCCTCGCCTACAAGGTGAACCCGGGCGACGGCGCCTTCTACGGCCCGAAGATCGACTTCCACGTCGCCGACGCCCTCGGCCGCAGCTGGCAGCTCGGCACCGTGCAGCTCGACTACCAGATGCCGCAGCGCTTCGACCTCCAGTACGTCGGCGCCGACGGCGGCGAGCACCACCCGGTGATGATCCACCGCGCCATGCTGGGCTCGGTCGAGCGCTTCATGGCGATCCTCGTCGAGCACACCGCGGGGGCGTTCCCGGTGTGGCTGGCGCCGGTGCAGGCCGCCGTGCTGCCGGTCTCCGAGAAGTTCGCCGGCTACGGCGAGGAGGTGCGGGCCGCGCTCGCCGAGGCCGGCCTGCGCGCCGAGCTCGACGCCCGCAACGAGAAGCTGGGCTACAAGATCCGCGAGGCGCAGCTCCAGAAGGTGCCCTACATGCTCGTCGTCGGCGGCCGCGAGCAGGAGGAGCGCACGGTGGCGGTGCGCCGGCGCGCGGGCGAGGACCTGGGCGCCATGCCGATCGACGTCTTCGTGGCGCGCGTCGCCGACCTGGCGGCGCGCCGCAGCAGCGAACTATGACCCAACACGCTCTCCAGGGGGTGAGCTCAAGCTGAGCATCGACAAAACGACGCGGATCAACAGTCGCATCCGGGTGCGCGAGGTGCGCCTCATCGAAGGGGACGGCTCGCCGGCCGGGATCGTGCCGGTCGAGGACGCCCTGCGCCGGGCGCAGGAGCAGGGGCTCGACCTCGTGGAGGTGGCGCCCGCGGCGACGCCGCCGGTCTGCCGCATCATGGACTTCGGCAAGTTCCTCTACCAGCAGAAGAAGAAGCTGCACGAGTCGAAGCGCAAGCAGCACACGGTGCACGTCAAGGAGGTCAAGTTTCGGCCCAACATCGACGAGCACGACTACGACTTCAAGCTGAAGAACGTGCTGCGCTTCCTCGACGAGGGCGACAAGGTCAAGGCGACGGTGCAGTTCCGCGGCCGCGAGATGGCCCGCACCGACCTCGGCCGCAAGCTCCTCGCGCGGGTGGCCACGGACGTCGGCGAGCGAGGAGTGGTAGAATCTTCGCCCGAAATGACGGGGAACCGGATGCACGCCATCCTGGGCCCCCCGCGCCAGCGTGCCGCCAAGCGGGAATCCGGCGAGTCGGGCGTGCAGTAGGCGTCGGGCCGAGGAGACGGCGGGAGCCGTCCCCCGGTCAGAGCAACCAGGAAGGCTTTCAGAGAAGGAGCGACCCTTGCCGAAGCAGAAGACGCACAAGGGTGCCGCCAAGCGGTTCAAGGTCACGGCCGGAGGCAAGGTGATGCGCCACCAGGCGATGCACAGCCACATCCTGACCAGCAAGACCACCAAGCGCAAGCGCAAGCTGCGCAAGGGCGTGGTGGCCTCGCCCGCGTTCGCCGGCACCCTCAAGGAGATGCTGCACAAGTAGCCCAGCCCTCAGCTCACGACCACATCGGCCGCCGGTGGGAAAGGACCTGTCCACCGGGGCCGCGGCTCCCGGCAGCGGCGCGCGGACCTCGTTCCTCGCGCCCCATCGTCCAGCGCTCCAGGCGCTCACGATCGACCGCGCGGGCCACTGACCGTCCTCCTCGGCTCGCCCGAGCGGGGCAGAAACGAGGTTCCCGAGATGTCGCGTGTCAAGCGTGGAAACAAGAGGAAGGAACGCCGCAAGAAGATCCTAGGCCTGGCCAAGGGCTTCTACGGCATGAAGTCGAAGGCCCACCGCATCGCCAAGCAGGCGGTGGACAAGTCGCTGGGCTACGCCTACCGCGACCGCCGGCAGAAGAAGCGCCAGCTCCGCGCCCTGTGGATCGTGCGCATCAACGCCGCGGCGCGCCTGCACGGCCTCTCCTACAGCCGGCTGATGGCGGGCCTCAAAGCCGCCGGCTCGGAGATCGACCGCAAGGTCCTCGCCGACCTCGCGGTGCGCGAGCCCGCCGCCTTCGCGGCGCTCGCCGAGGCCGCCAGCCATGCGCTGGGCGCCACCCCGACGCCGAAGGCGTCTTCGGGAGCTCCGAAGGCTCCGTCGGCCGCGCCCCAGGAGGCCTGATGCCCGACCCCGCGGCGCCTGCCGCGGCTCCTGGGTCTCCCGAGCCTCCTGACCCATCGGCGGTCACCGATCTGCCGGCCCTCGCCGCGCGCTTCGCCGAAGAGGCCGCGCGCGTGCAGGACCGCGCCGGGTGGGAGGCGCTCCGCCTCGCCTGGGTGGGGCGCAAGCAGGGGATCGTCCGCGGTCTCCTCGCCCGCGTCGGCGAGGTGGCGCCGGCGGAGCGCAAGTCCTATGGCGCCGCCGTCAACTCGCTCCGCGTCGAGGTCGAGGAGCGGCTCGCCGCCCTCGACGCCCGGCTCGCCGCCGAGGAGCGCGCGGCGGCCCGCCGCACCCTCGCCGTCGACGTCACGCTGCCCGGCCGCCGGCCGCCGCTGGGGAGCATCCACCCGGTCTCCCTCGTCATCGAGGAGATGATCGAGATCTTCGCCGAGCTCGGCTACAGCGTCGCCGAGGGCCCCGAGGTCGAGGACGACTACCACAACTTCGAGGCCCTCAACTTCCCGCGCGACCACCCGGCCCGCG
>DATBQN010000351.1:0-3919 GCA_036560825.1 Thermoanaerobaculia bacterium | reverse complement strand
CCAGGGTGCGCTCGGCCGGCTGCGTCGTCTGCAGGGCATCGGCGATCGTCGGCGGCACCGGCACCGAGACCACGCGGCCGGCGGCGAGCGAGCGCTGCATGTCGTCGCCCGCCTCGGGCTCAACACCGTAGACCGCGAGGTCGGGCTTCACCCCGCGCCCGGCGACCGCGATGCCGGAGAGGAGGCCGCCGCCGCTGCACGGGGAGACCAGGATCTCGAGATCCGGCACTTCCTCGAGCAGCTCGAGCGCCAGCGTCCCCTGCCCGGCGATGACGGCGTCGTCGTCGAACGGCGGCACCAGGACGGCGCCCTCCTCGGCGACGATCTGCCGCGCGATCGCCTCGCGGTCGCCGGTCGCGCGATCGTAGAGGACGACCCGCGCGCCGTAGCCCGCGGTCGCCGCCCGTTTCGCCGCCGGCGCGTCGGCCGGCATGACGATGGTGGCGCGCACCCCGAGCTCCCGCGCCGCGACGGCCACCGCCTGCGCGTGGTTGCCGGAGGAGAAGGCGACGACGCCCTGCGCCCGCTCGGCGGGCGACAGCAGGGTGAGGCGCGAGAACGCCCCCCGCGCCTTGAACGCCCCGATGCGCTGGAAGCTCTCGCACTTGAAGACGAGCCGGCAGCCCGCCGTCTCGTCGAGCTGGCGGGAGGTGAGGACCGGGGTGCGGTGGACGTAGGGCGCGATCCGCTCGCGCGCGGCGCGGACGTCCCTGAGCGAGACGGAAAGGGCGGGGTTCGGATCGGTCATTCTCTCTCCTAGCTCGCCAGCCGCAGCACGAGGATCGTCTGGTCGTCCTCGCGCGGCCCGTTGCCGGTGAAACGCTGGACGTCGGCGAGGACGCCGTCGCGCAGCCCCTCGACGCTCTTGCCGGCATGCCGGGCGAGGCTCGCCTCGAGGCGCGGGAAGCCGAACTCCTCGCCGTCGCGGCCGCCGCCGACGCTCGGCACGTTGCGCGCCTCGACCAATCCATCGCTGAAGAGGAAGAGGGTGTCGCCGGCCTCCAGGCGAGCGTGCCGCGCCTCGACGGTGAGCTCGCCCCGCACGCCGAGCGGATAGGCGATCGACTCCAGGGCGTGGACGGCGCCGCGCGGCGAGATCACGTAGGGGAAGAGGTGGCCGGCGCTCGCGTAGAGGAGATCGCGCTCCACCGGATCGAGGAGCAGGTAGCAGAGGGTCGTCAGCAGGCGCTTGCGCGCCGTCTGGTAGACCATGCGGTTGAGGGTCGAGAACACCGCCTGGACGTCGGGGTCGAAGGTGACCTGGACGGCGAGCGCCGACTTCGCCATCGACATGACGAGACCCGAGGAGACGCCGTGGCCCGCGACGTCCCCCACCGCCACCGCGAGCCGCCCGTCCTCGAGCGCCAGGACGTCGTAGAAGTCGCCGCCGACCTCGGTCGCCGGCAGATAGGCATGGGAGAGCTCGACCCCGGCGAGCCGCGGCGGCAGGTCCGGCAGGATCGAGCTCTGGATGCCGCGCGCCGTCTCGAGCTCGACCCGCTGGCGCTCGCGCTCGGCGATCCGCCGCACGTGCGGCGGGATGTCCTCGTAGCGATAGACGAACTCGCGGTCGCTGCCGAGGTGGCGCAGGCTCAAGAGGAGCGGCGCCAGGGCGAGGGCGGCGGCGATCCAGCCCTGCGCCGCGATCCGCGGCGACGCGGAGAGGAGGAGCGGGAACGCCGCGAGGAGGAGCGGCGCGAGCGTGCCGGCGAGGAGCACGGTCAGCAAGTCGTAGCGCAGGAAGAGGAAGAGGATCGCCGCGGCGACGGCGAGGGCGAGGGTGAAGCCCCAGCCGAGCGGCAGGGGCAGCGGATAGTAGGGGCTGACGAGGAGGACCGCCGTCGCCAGGATCGAGACCACGGCGCCGGCCGGGCGCCCGAGGCGCCGGAAGGCGAGCGGGATGACGCAGAGCGCCGCGGTGAGGAGCGTCGCGAGGCCCGCGGTGAGCGCCCCGGCGAGGAGCTCGAAGCCCGGCAGCAGGGAGCTCTCGGTGCCCCCGAGCACGGCGGTGATCATCGGAAAGGCGCCGAAGCGCGCGAGCGGCACGGTGGCCGCGATGAGACCGCCGGCGAGGCAGATCCCGGCGACCGCCCCGCGCAGCGAGGCGCGCGCCACGGTGGCGTTCGCCCAGTCGCCCTGGAAGAGGGCGTCGAAAGCGGCGAGCTTGCCGCCCCAGCGCTCGCGGAGAGTCGACTCCCCCACCGACCAGGCGAAGAGCGCGAGCAGAGCGGTCGGACCGACGTTGAAGATGGCGAGGAAGATCACCACCATCCAGGTCGTCTGCTGGCGGGTGGCGAACCCGAAGCCGGCGCCCTGCGCGATCGCCCGCGCCATCAGGAGCAACGAGACGGTGCCCGCGGCGAGCACCAGGCAGAAGAGCTGGACGCCGCGCCGCACGCCGATCTCGCCCTCGTGATAGCGGCGGAGGAACGGCACCGCGAGGAGGAGGACCGCGAGGTAGGTGACGATGACGCTCCCCACGCCCTCGAACGCGGCCTGCTGGACGACGCGCTGCAGGCCGCGCTGCTGGGGATCGTCCCACCAGGGCTCGAAGCCGGCCAGCCGATCGCCGGCGAAGGCGACCTCGACGCCGTGCCGCCCGCCGCCGGGAGTCGGCCGGCGGTCCGCATAGCGCAGCACGAGATCGGTGCGGTTGGTGAGCTGCACGCTCCGCGGCGTGGGCTCGCCGTAGCGCGAGAGGTCGATGCCCTGGCGCGCCAGGAAGGCGTCCGCCTGGGCGCGCGCCGCCGGCGGCGCGATCGGGCGGCCGGCGTCCTGCGGATCGAGGCGCAGGCTGAGCTCGGAGATGCGGCCGTCGAGCCCGACCTCGGCCTGGTAGGTCCACTGCTCGCGGAGCGCGTCCGGCGGATAGACCGTCACCTCCCAGCCGAGCACGCGCGAGGCGAGACCCGATCGCCGCACCGCCTCCGCCTGGCCCGCCCGCCCGGCGAGGAGGAGGCGGCGCTCGAGGAGGGTGTTGGTGTCGAACCGCGCCACGACGTACGGATGCTCGACCGGCGGGCCCAGCTCGCGCAGCCGCTCGAGGGCGATGGCGATCGCCTGCCGGCGGTCGATCTGCCAGTGGCGCGGCAGGAAGGCGAACGCCCGCGGATAGGCCCAGAGGAGGAGCGCCGCCCCGGCGAAGCCGAGGAGCAGCCAGAGGAGGACGGCGCGCGCGCTTCGCATCAGGAGTGGCTACGTACGGGTCGGGAGCAGAGTTTCCGCGGGCGGGAAGCCGGGCGCCGCGGGTTTCCGGCGGCCCCGGCGGCTCCCGCGCCGCCGGGCTAGATCTTCAAGCTCTGGACGAGGCTCTTGACGGCGTCGGCCGACCTGGCGAGCGCCCCCTTCTCTTCCGTCGTCAGCGACAGCTGGACGACCTCCTCGACGCCGCCGCGCCCGAGCTTCGCGGGCACGCCGAGGAAGACGTCGTCGTAGCCGTACTCGCCCTTGAGCAGCACGGCGCAGGGGAGGATCTTCTTCTTGTCGTGGAGGATCGCCGCCACCATGTCGAGCACCGCCGCCGACGGCGCGTAGTAGGCCGAGCCCTGCTTGTAGTACTCGACGATCTCGGCGCCGCCGTTCCTCGTGCGCTGGTTGATCGCCTCGATGCGCTCGGCGGAGAGGAGCTGCGGCAGGGGGATGCCGTTGACCGTGGCGTAGCGCGGCAGCGGCACCATGGTGTCGCCGTGGCCGCCGAGGACGAAGGCGTCGACGTCCTCGACCGAGACATGGAGCTCGGCGGCGATGAAGTAGCGCATGCGCGCCGAGTCGAGCACGCCCGCCATGCCGAAGATGCGCTCGCGCGGGAAGCCCGAGACGCGGCGCGCCACCTCGCACATGGCGTCGAGCGGGTTGGTGACGATGATGAGGATGGTCTGCGGCGAGTGCTCGACCAGCCGCTCGACGACCTCCTTCAGGA
>DATBQN010000350.1:0-2582 GCA_036560825.1 Thermoanaerobaculia bacterium | reverse complement strand
CCCACGCTCCCGCGACCGGCACCCCGCCGTGGATCACGGTCCCCGCGAGCGTCGTCCTCGGCGACCGCGCCGAGACGCCCTGCTTCATCGAGACGATCCCTCGCCGCGGCTATCGCTTCCTCCTCCCCGTGCAGTTCGACTGTCCGATCAGGAAATCGCCCACAGAGAAGGAATCATCGCCGGTCGGCCTCGCCGCCGGGCGGCGGGCCTGGCTGCTGGTGCCGACGGCGCCAGGTCCCGATTGGCGGGGTGACGGCGTGGATGATACTGACCTGTCCGCCGAGGGCCCCACCCTCGGCGGACAGGCTGACGACCGCCGCCTTACTCGCCCGGACGATAGCCGCCGCAACAGTGCAGAGCGCAGGTGATGGACTCCTGTACGCAGCTGTGAAGGCAGGCCTGGCGGTTCGGATCCCCGGGGGGCGGGCAATCCGCTACGCACGGGGCATAGTCGGCACCGCAGCCGCAGTCATCGCCCGAGCAGGATGCCGGCAGCGCTCCCGCGCCGGATACGAGGCTCCCGAAGCCATGGGTCCTCGGGTTGACGGTCGCGCTTGGGCCGCCGTCGAAGCTCCAGGGGTAGGAGACCGTGCCGGCGCTGCAGGAGGGGCCGGTCCCTGCGGTCGCTGTGGTCGCGGCGGCGGGCAGGGCGAAGGCGGTGAGGAGGGTACAGAGCGCGGCGGAGACGAGGGCTCGCTTCATGAGTCTCTCCTTCGGTCGCTCCGGAGCGTGATCGCTCCGGACGCCCCGACGCTAGCCGGCCGGGGTGGCGGCCTTCCATGAGCGCTCGATGAGCGGCGCCTTAGCCGCGGGTTAGGGCGATCATTTTCTGTATGATCGAGAGGTTTCGAGGGAGTGTCGCTCGGCTCTGCTCTAAGGATCGAGTGCATGGCGATCGAGCAAGCGACGGCGGACCGGCGAGCGATCTCCTTCCGTTTCGGGGACTTCGAGCTCCGGCTGGACAGCGGCGAGCTGCTCCGCGCGGGCGCCGCGGTCAAGCTCCAGCCCCGACCGGCGAAGGTCCTCGAGATCCTCGCCGGGCAGGCCGGGAAGGTGGTGCCGCGGGAGGAGATCCGGCGCGCCGTCTGGGGTGACGAGACCTACGTCGACTTCGACCTCGCCCTGAATTTCTGCATCCTCCAGGTTCGCCGCGCGCTCGGCGATTCCGCCGCGCGGCCGCGCTTCGTCGCCACCGTTCCCCGCCGAGGCTACCGGTTCCTCGCGCCGGTCGAGGTGGTGAGCCGCGAGCCCGAGTCGCCCGCGGCCGGGCAGACGGCGCCGCCGCGGAAGCCGTGGGTGCGCTGGCGCACAGGGCTCGCCGGCACTGGTGCCCTCGCCCTCCTCCTGATCGCGCTCGGCTGGGTGGCTCACCTGGGCCGGCGCCCGCCACCGGGCAGCCTGGCTCCGACCCAGGATTCGCCCGCCCAGCGGTCCTATCTCGAGGGGCAGTATCTCGAGTCCCTCGGCGAGATCGACCAGGCGAAAGCGTCGTTCGAGGAGGCGGCCATCCTCGATCCCCAGTCCTCCCCCATCTTCGCCGCCCTCGCCCAGGTGCTGCTGGGGACGGGGCGGCCGGCGCGCGAGGTCCTGCCGGCCGCCGCCGCCGCCGAGCGGCGTGCTCTCGAGCTCGACCCGAAAAACTTCGTCGCCCACGTGGACCGCGGCCAGCGCCTGTTCCAGTACGAGTACGACTGGCGAGGAGCGGAGGGGGAGTTCCGGCGCGCGGTCCAGCTCGATGGGAGGAGCGCCGAGGGACACTACGGGTTGGCGAGAGTGCTGGCCGCGCAGGGACGCCACGACGAGGCGCTGGAGGAGGTTGACCGCGCGCTGGCGTTGGAGCCCGAGAGGCTTGCCATCAGCGCCAACCTCTCCTGGTTCTACTACCTCGCCCGCCGCCATGACGAGGCGATCGAGCGGGCGCGGCGGACGATCGCGCTGGCGTTCGCCGGGCGGCGCGGCGCGGCCCTCGGCAAGCCTCCCGGCCTGCACCGGGTCTACCAGACGCTGATCCTGGCCGAGCTCGCCAAGGGCGACGCGCGAGCCGCCCTCGCCGCCGCGAGAGACGAGGCCCGAGAGATGGCCGTCCGCCCCCCCGCCAGCCTCGCCGGCTTCTGGGCGCGCGCAGAGCGGGACGCGGCGAAAGCCGATCCGGCGAGGCTCGGGCTCGCCGTCCTGCCGGCGATTGAGCTCGGCGAGTACGACCGCGCGCTCGACCTGCTGCAACGGCAGTGCAAGGAGCGGTCGGGTGCCGCGGTCCCCTTCCTGCGGGTCAATCCCGTCTACGACCCCTTGCGGGGCATGCCCCGTTTCGCCGAGCTGCTGCGCTGCGCCAAGCAGGCGGACGCCGTGCCGTCGTCCGCGCCATCCGCCGGCGGAGCAGGGCGCGCCGACGGCTCGAAGCGGCCAGGCCGGTCAGGCCACGACCGGCAGGAGCGGCGCCATGTCGCGGTTCGCCGGCGTGATGGCGTGGCGGTACTGGCGGGCTAGCGCGGCGGTCTCCTCGCGGGTGACCAGCCGCTCGTAAAGGTTGGTGCGCTGGCGCGGGAGGTAGCCGGCGGCGGCGATCAGGTGCTCCATCTCGT
>DATBQN010000349.1:0-2422 GCA_036560825.1 Thermoanaerobaculia bacterium | reverse complement strand
CGCCGCCGCCCGCGGCACTGCGATCGGCACGAACAGTCTGGCGGGGAAGAGATAGTCCTCGCCGGATTCGTCGACCACTCGGATCATGCCGTGCTTCTCTGCGCTCGGATCGTCGATGGCCCGATAGACCTTCCGCGGCTCTAAGGATGCCTCGTAGCCCGCATTGTCGACGCACAGGACAAACGTTTCATCACTCATTCGGTGGCTCCAACAGGCGCTTGATCTTGAGCTCTCTCCGTCCGACACCATGCGCCTCGTACCAGTGTACCTCAGCGCGCGCGACGAAGCCGTCTTCGAGGCGCACCGCCGCCACGCCCTTCAACTTGCGCCATCTTCCCGGCCCATAGATCTTCTGAAGGCGCGCCCGCACTCGAAGCGAGACGCCTCTGACGATGAGAGATACGTCGGTGATCTCGCCAACGATCTTCGGCTCCATCGCTCAGATGCCTTGGAATCGTCCCTCGGCGGGTTCCGCTCGCGCGCAGCGCGGACGTCGTCGAGCCCGAGCGGATCTATTCCCCGCCCGCGGCGGGCGCCTTGGCGGCGCCTTTCATCCTGGCCTTGAGGTAGTCGCGGTTCAGGCGCGCGATGAAGTCGATCGAGATCTCCTTCGGGCAGACCGCCTCGCACTCCGCGTAGTTCGAGCAGGCGCCGAAGCCCTGCCCCTCCATCGCCTCGACCATCGCCAGCGCCCGCGCGGCGCGCTCGGGCTGGCCCTGGGGCAGGAGCCCGAGGTGCGAGACCTTGGCCGCGGTGAAGAGCTGCGCCGCGCCGTTCGGGCACTGGGCGACGCAGGCGCCGCAGCCGATGCAGGCGGCGGCGTCGAAGGCGCGGTCGGCGAGCGGCTTGGGCACCGGCATGAGGTTCGCCTCCGGCGCGCTGCCGGTCGAGATGGTGACGAAGCCGCCGGCCTGGATGACGCGATCGAAGGCGCTGCGGTCGACCATGAGGTCGCGCACCACCGGGAAGGCCTTGGCGCGCCAGGGCTCGAGACGCAGGGTGTCGCCGTGCTTGAAGTGGCGCATGTGGAGCTGGCAGACGGTGGTCCCCGGCAGCGGCCCGTGGGCGATGCCGTCGATCATGAAGCCGCAGGCGCCGCAGATCCCCTCGCGGCAGTCGTGGTCGAAGGCGATGGGCTCCTCGCCGCGCTCGCCGAGCTGCTGGTTCAAGACGTCGAGCATCTCGAGGAACGAGCTGTGCTCGTTGACGCCCTGCACCCGGTACTCGACCATGCGGCCCGGCGCCTCGGGGCCCGCCTGCCGCCAGACGTGCAGAGTGAGGTCCATCACTTGAGGTCCATCACTTGTAGCTCCTCTGGGAGAGCGACACGGCCTCGAAGTGGAGCGGCTCCCGGTGGAGCTCCGGCGGGCTCCCCGGCCCCTTCCACTCCCAGGCGCCGACGAAGGCGAAGCGCTGGTCGTCGCGGAGCGCCTCGCCGTCCGGCGTCTGGTGCTCCTCCCGCAGATGGCCGCCGGCCGACTCGTCGCGCATCAACGCATCGCGGCACATCAGCTCGGCGAGCTCGAAGAAGTCGGCCACCCGCCCCGCCTTCTCGAGCTCCTGGTTGACGCCGCCGGGAGCGCCCAGGATGCGGACGTCGCGCCAGAACTCGTCGCGGAGGGCGGGGATCTCCGCCAGCGCCGCCCGCAGGCCAGCGGCGTTGCGCGCGATGCCGCAGTGCTCCCAGCAGAGGTGGCCGAGCGCGCGGTGGAAGGAGTCGACGCTCCGCTTGCCGCCCGCGGCGAGGAGCCTCCTGATCCGCTCGTCGACCTCGCCGCGGGCGGCGCGGAAGGCGGCGCCGTCGGTCGAGGTCTTCTCCCCCAGGTGCCCGGCCAGGTAGTTGCCGATCGTGTAGGGGAGGATGAAGTAGCCGTCGGCGAGCCCCTGCATCAGCGCGCTCGCCCCCAGCCGGTTGGCGCCGTGATCCGAGAAGTTGGCCTCGCCGATGACGAAGAGCCCCTCGACCGTCGACTGCAGGTCGTAGTCCACCCACAGGCCGCCCATCGTGTAGTGCGGCGCCGGGTAGATGCGCATCGGCGTCCGGTAGGGGTCCTCGCCGGTGATCTTCTCGTACATCTCGAAGAGGTTGCCGTAGCGGTCCTCGATGACGCCCCGCCCGAGCCGCGCGATGGCGTCGGCGAAGTCGAGGTAGACGCCGTTCTTCTGCGGGCCGACGCCGCGCCCGGCGTCGACCACCTGCTTGGCGTTCCGCGCCGCGACGTCGCGCGGCACCAGGTTGCCGAAGGCCGGGTAGCGCCGCTCGAGATAGTAGTCGCGGGCCTCCGGCGGGATCTGCGCCGGCGCTCGGGCGTCGTTGGGATCGAGGGGCACCCAGATGCGGCCGTCGTTGCGCAGCGACTCGCTCATCAGGGTGAGCTTCGACTGGTAGTCGCCCGAGGCCGGGATGCAGGTCGGATGGATC
>DATBQN010000348.1:0-2668 GCA_036560825.1 Thermoanaerobaculia bacterium | reverse complement strand
CCGGCGGCGCGTTGCTCAACATCGGCCGCGTGGACGTCGGCTTCCATCGGGTGGGCCACGACTGCGCGAAGATCGCGGGCTCGTTCTCGCTGCGCTTCTTCGAGGCCGGCGAGGACCCGCTCAACCCCGCGAGCGACACCGGGACGCCCATCACCGACACCTTCACGGGACGCCGGCTGACCGTGGCCCACTAACGAGGACGTGGAGAGAGACGCCCCGACGGCAGTGGACCCGGCAGGTCGGTGGTTGCAGACTGGGGCGTCTCTACCCTCCGGTGGACTTCATCCACCGCCGTCGGGGCGTCGTGTGGAACAGAACCTCGTCGCCTGACGCAGGGGCGTATCCTGGCGTGGTATAACGTTCAGAGCCCTGAGAGGTGTTCCATGTCTGAAGATCGCCCAGTCACCCTCGCCGATGGCAGCGTCGTCCAATCAGACTCCGAGATCCTGGGTGGAACACCCGTGTTCGTAGGCACCCGCGTGCCGGTGCAGACGCTGGTCGACTACCTCGAAGGCGGCTATAGCGTCGACGGGTTTCTGGACAACTTCCCCAGCGTGCGTCGCGAGCAGGTCAACGCGTTTCTCGATCAGGCGACCCAGGCTCTGCTGGCACACGTGGCGTGAGGCGCGTCCTCCTCGACGAGAACCTGCCGCGGCTGCTCAAGCGGGAACTCTCTATCCACGAGGTGCGCACGGTCGCGGAAGTCGGCTGGGCCGGGATCAAGAACGGGAAGCTGCTGCGACTCGCCGAATCGGACTTCGATATCTTCGTCACCGCAGACCAGGGCCTTCCCAGCCAACAGCCTCTCACGACCTTCCAACTGGGCATCGTGGTGCTGAGAGCGCGTACCACGAAGCTGGAAGATCTGCTGCCGCTGGTCCCTGCGATCGTGGAGGCTCTCGATAGCGTGAAGGCCGGGCAGGTCCGCTACGTCGGCCCTGCCTGACCCGCTTCCGCGGTCTCACCTCCGGCCCGCGCCCGCCGCGGCGAGCGCCGCCTCCTTCCCGCGCCCGGTGGCGCGGAGGAAGCGCGCCCAGCTGGCGAGCACCGCGTCCCAGCTCTCGTATTTCGCCCCCTGGGCGCGCAGCGCCAGGAGCCGCCGGTAGAGGGGCTCGGCCGCGGCGTAGCGGCGGTGCTCGAGGTGGTGGTCGGCGAGCGCGGCGAGGGCGCGCACGAGGCCTGGATGGCCGGGCTCGTGGAGCCGCTCGTCGATGGCGAGGGCGCGCTCCAGGAGCTGCTGCGCGGCGGCGTCCTCGCCGAGGGCGGCGCGGGCGAGGCCGAGGTTCAACAGCGTGTCGGCGAGGCGCGGGTGGGCCGGGCCGTAGACCCGCTCGAGCGTCGCCGCCAGGGGCGCGAGGAGCGCCGCCGCCTCCGCCGGCCGGCCCTGCTTCTGGCGCAGGAGCGCCAGGGCCTCGCGGCTGCCGGCGAGGTCGAGGTCGTCCTTGGGGAGCGCGGCCTCGCGGATCGCCAGGGCGCGAGAGAGGAGGCGCTCGCTCTCGTCGGTCCGCCCGCGGTAATAGGCGATGCCCGCCAGGTTGTGCAGGGTCTTCGCGACCCGCGGATCGCGGTCCCCGAAGAGCCGCTCCTGGAGCGCCAGGGTGCGCCGGAGCGTCGCCTCCGCCTCGTCGAAGCGGCCCTGCGCCGCGAGCGCCGTCCCCAGGTCGTTCAGGGTCGCGGCGACCTCGGGGGCCTCGGGGCCGAGGCGCGCCTCGCGGACGGCGAGCGCCCGGCGGAAGAGCGGCACGGCGTCTTCCTTGCCGGAGAGCTGGGCCAGCCGGCCGAGGCGGACGAGGGTCTCGGCGACCTCCGGGTGATCGGGGCCGCGGAGGCGCTCGCGGATGGCCAGCGCCTCGGCGAGGAGCGGCCGGGCGCGGTCGAAGAGCCCGAGCTCGGTGTGGATGCCGCCCAGGGTGTCGAGCAGCCGCGCCCGCAGGAGCGGCTGGTCCCGGAGCTCGTGGCCGAGGCGCTCGGTGCCGCGCTGCAGGAGGGCGCGGGCGTCGGTAGGCTGGCCGCGCGCCTGCCGCGGGTCCGCCGCCTTGAAAAGGTCCTCGAGGAAGCGCGCCACGGCGTCGGCGCGCGTCGCCTCCTGCCCGGCGCGCCGCGCCTGGCGGGCGGCGGCGATGAGGCCGCCGGCGAGCGCCAGGACGACGAGGGCCGCCGACGCCACGATGCGACGGTGCCGGCGCGCCAGGCGGCCCACCTGGTGGAGGGCGCCCGGCGGGCCGGCCTCGACCGGCTCGCCGGCGAGCGAGCGCCGGACCTCGCCGGCGAGGGCGTCGACGGTCGGGTAGCGCGCCGCGGGATCGCGCGCCAGGGCCTTCGCGGTGATGCGGTCGAGGTCGCCCGCGAGCCGGCGGGCGAGCCGCGCGGCCGAGCCGAAGCCGCGGCGCCGCGCCGCCTCGGCCGCGGCCGAGGCGTCCATCGCCCGCAGCCGCTGGCTCGGAGTCGGCGGCGCCGGCACGGCGAGAGGGGCGTGCTCCCCGGTGTCGTCCGACGGGGAGACCGGGTCGAGCGCGGCCGGCGGCGCGCCGGCGAGGAGCTCGTGGAGCACGGCGCCCAGGGAGTAGACGTCGGAGCGGATGTCGAGCTCGCCGTCGCCGAGCCCCTCCGGGGCGAGGTAGGCGGGGGCGCCCACCGGCTCTTCCGAGCTCCAGACGGTGCTGTCGCC
>DATBQN010000347.1:0-1760 GCA_036560825.1 Thermoanaerobaculia bacterium | reverse complement strand
CGCCATGCCGGCGGGGGCGAAGATCGCCTCGCGCACGTAGCGTCCGAAGGGGCGGCCGTCCACCCGCCGCACCACCTCGCCGAGGAGGAACCAGCTCGAGACCAGGTGATAGCCGGCCTTCTCGCCCGGCACCCAATGGGGCTCGGGGCGCGCCGCGGCGATCCGCGCGATGATCTCGTCCCAGGAGGCCGCCGGCCAGCCGGTGTCGAGCATGCGGATGCCGGCGGTGTGGGTGAGCAGATGGCGGAGCGTGATGCGCTCCTTGCCGTGCGCCGCGAACTCGGGGACGTGGCGGGCCACCGGGTCGTCGAGCTCGAGGCCGCCGCGCTCCCAGAGCTGGGCGACGGCGACCGCGGCGAGGGGCTTGGTCGACGACAGCCAGAGCATCAGGTGGTCGGGGGTGAGCGGCTCGCCGGGACGGTTCTCGCCGATCGCGGCGTCGGCGACGACCTCGCCGCGCAGGGAGACGTGGAGCTGGGCGCCCAGGTGCAGCCCCTCGGCGATCCCCGCCGAGAGCGCCGCGGCGGTCCGCGGCAGCCGGGTCAGGCCGTCGGCCGACATGGATCGTCGCTCTTGTGCCATTAGGGTAGAGTAGATGCTCAAGTGCGGTCCCGTGCCGTCTTCGGAAAGGGAGGCTCATGAGAAATCTTGCGCCCGTGAAGATAGCAGCGGTCCTCCTGATCGGCGGCACGCTCCTCGCGGCCTCGCTCGCCGCGCAGCCCGATTCGCAGTCGAACCCGTTGTACGACGCGAAGCTCCATGAAGGGCTCCTGCCCGGGCAGGCTGGGTTGCCGCAGCCGGTCGCGCACCCGCTCGCAGGCGACCTCTCGGCCTCGATCCAGCTGGAGCGCGCCCGCGCTCAACTCCGAATGGGGCATGCCGACGAGGCCATCGTCGCGGCTCGGGCTGCCGTCGCGCTCAAGCCGCAGAAAGCCCTTCTGACCGAAGCCTGCTACCTGCTCGGCGCGCTCGATCTCACCCTCGGAACGAGCGATGCCCTGATGGAGTCGGAGACTATGCTTCGCAAGGCGGTCGCCCTCGCCGACTCCGCGAGAGTCCGCTATGCCCTGGCCGTCGCGCTCCTCAAGCGCCGGAAGGCTGACGAGGCGGTCACCGAGGCGCGGCAGGCGCTCCGCGCCGGGCCGACGGGCGATCTCGCCGCGCGCGCCCGCCGTCTGATCTGTCAGAACAGGGCGGTCGGCGCTCCGGCCACCCCGCCACCGACTCCTTCGGCAGCGACTGATATCGGCCGGGCACAGCAAGATGCGTCGCTTGCGACCGGCTCCTCGGCAACGCAGCCGAAGATCGCCTACCGCGTGAACCCCACCTACCCCAAGGAGCTGAGCAAGAAGCAGGTCGAAGGCACTGTCGTGGTCGAGCTGGTCATCGACGAGGAGGGGTGCGTTACTGCGGCCAGGGTGGTGCGCGGAGAGGAGACCGGCTTCGGCGATGCGGCGCTCGCCGCCGTCAGGCAGTGGATCTTCGAACCCGCGACCGCGAACGGCCAGCCGGTCAAGGGCCGCTACACGCTGGCGACCAACTTCGCCGTCGCCAAGCCGCCGTCCTCGGGGAGCGCGGAAAACTCCGGCGGTGCGAGTCACGCGCCAGGGTAGGTCAGGGAGCGACGACAGCCCCAGATCTCTTCGGAAGGAGGAACCCCGCCCATGCGCTACTCGACCCTTCGTTCCAAGCTGCGCCTCCTCGCCCTCGCCCTCTCTCTGTCGACCGCGACGGTCGTCTCGTCGCTCGGGCTCGCCGCC
>DATBQN010000346.1:0-4340 GCA_036560825.1 Thermoanaerobaculia bacterium | reverse complement strand
CGCATCTGGTGGATCAGCTCGTCGACGATCTCGTGGTCGAGGAACTCGAGCGGCCGAGGCTGGCGGTCGACGAGGGTGACCTCGGTTCCCAGGGCGGCGAACATCGAGGCGTACTCGATGCCGATCACCCCGGCGCCGACGACGATCATGGTGCGCGGGATGCGGTCGAGGCAGACGATCTCGTCGCTGGTCAGCACGCTCGCGCCGTCGACCGCGACGCCCGGGGGCGGCGCCGGCCGCGTCCCCACGGCGACGAGGAAGCGATCGGCCGCCAGGGTCACGTCGCCGTCGGCTCCGGTCCCGCCGGCGACCACGAGGGTGTGCGGATCGACGAAGCGGGCGGCGCCGCGGACGACGCGGATGCCGTTGCGGCGCAGCTGGTCGGCGATGACCCGCGCCTCCCTGCCGACCACCTCGGCGACGCGCGCCAGGAGCTCGCCGACGCTCGGCGGCCCGTCGTCGACGCGGCAGCGCGCCAGGTGGGCGAGGACCGCCTCGCGGAAGGTCTTGCTCGGGATGGTGCCGGTGTCGAGGCAGATGCCGCCGACCTCCCGCCGCTTCTCGACCACCGCCACCTGGCGGCCGAGCTTCGCCGCCTGCACCGCGGCGCGCTGCCCGGCCGGGCCGGTGCCGATGCAGACGAGGTCGTAGTGCTCGCCGCCGTTCAACTCGAGGTCCCCTCCGGGCCCGCCGCCGGCCGTCCCGGAAGGGCGGGCGTCGAGGGCGCCGCCAGCCCGAGGCGGTTCCAGCCCTCGTGGCCGAGAACGCGCAGGGTGGCGATGTTCTTCTCGAAGATCCTGGCGGGATCGGGGAAGGCGGCGAGGGCGCGATCGACGCTCTCCTGGCGCAGGAGATGGAGCGTCGGGTAGGGGGAGCGGTTGGTGTAGTTGTCGATGTCGTCCGGCCCGGCGGCGTCGAACTGGTACTGCGGATGGAAGCTCGCCACCTGGATCACCGCGGCGAGCCGCAGGTTGGCCACGGCGGCATCGGCGACGGCGAGGAAGTCGTTGTAGTGGAGGAAGTCGGCGAGCACCCAGGGATGGATCAGCAGCGTCGTCTCCACCTCGCCGCGGTCGGCCGACGCCAGGAGCTGCAGCTCGTCGACGAGGTCGGCGAGCAGGGTCTGCGGCGTCTCCGCCGCGCTGACCGCGTAGCGGATCTGGTTCTTGACGTGGACGGCGTGGGCGAACGGGCAGAGGTCGAGGCCGATGACCGCCTTCTCGAGCCAGGTTCTCGTGGCCGCCACGATCTCCGCGGCGCTCTCCGCGGCGACGCGCGCTGCGATCGGACCACCGTGCTGGCTCCGGAGGTTGTCGGGAAGGGACATCGGGCTCGATCTCTCCTCCCGAAAGTATCAGAATCGAGGGCGCCGGCCCGCGGCTCCCCGGCGGCTCCCCGACGGCTCCAACAATGCGCTGTGCTAGCATTCACCGGCGGCCCGCCTCGCCTCGCGTCAGCCCCGTCCCCCGGCCGTTCTCCTCATGCATCTCTTCACCGCGGAAGCTCTCATCCTCGACGTCTTCGACCTCCACGACCGCGACCGCATCGTCACCTTCCTCACCCGCGAGCAGGGCAAGAAGCGCGGCGTGGCGCGCGGCGCGCGCACCAAGCACAGCCGCTTCGCCGGCCAGCTCCAGCTGCTGGCGCGCGTCTCGGTCACCTGGTTCGAGAAGGAGGGGCGCGACCTGGCGCGGATCTCGAGCGTCGAGCTGGTGCGCCCGGCCCACCGCCTGCACGCCGACCTCGACGGCATCTTGACCGGCTGCTACCTCGCCGACCATGCCCTCGAGTTCGCCCAGGAGAACGAGGCCTCCGAGCTGCTGTTCCGCCTGCTCGACTCGACCACCGAAGCGCTCCTCGAGGGGGTGGACCGCGACCTCGCGGCGCGTTACTTCGAGGCCTGGGTCCTGCGCCTGGCGGGGATCTTCCCGCCGCCCCAGGCCTGCACGGCCTGCGGCGCGCCGCTCGGCGGCGGCGCGGTGCTGCCGGCCGGCGGCGACGCCCTCGTCTGTGCGGACTGCGGTGGGCAACGGGAGCGCGCCGGAGGCTTCCGCGTGGGACCCGAGACCGTCGCCTTCCTCTGCCGCATCGGACGCGAGCCGCTGCCGGCGGTGGCGGCGGAGCCGCCCGCGCCGGCCGTCCTGCGGCAGGTCGAGGCGCTCGCCGCCCGCGTCCGCCGGCAGTTCCTCCAGCGCGAGCTGCGCAGCTACGACGTCATCCAGAAGACGCGGTCGGCGGTCTAGAATCCAAGGATGCAGAGCCTCCAAGAGCTGATCCTCCACCTCGCCGAGTTCTGGGGCGGGCAGGGCTGCGTCCTGCAGCAGCCGTACGACCAGGAGGTCGGCGCCGGCACCATGCACCCGGACACCTTCCTGCGCGTGCTCGGCCCCGAGCCGTGGCGGGTCGCCTACGTGCAGCCCTCGCGGCGGCCGGCCGACGGCCGCTATGGCGACAACCCGTTCCGCCTGGGCAAGCACCTGCAGTTCCAGGTGGTCATGAAGCCCGCGCCGGAGGACATCCAGCACCTCTACGTCGAGAGCCTGCGGGCGATCGGCCTCGACCTCGCCAAGCACGACCTCCGCTTCGAGGAGGACAACTGGGAGGCGCCGACCCTGGGCGCCTGGGGCGTCGGCTGGCAGGTGATGCTCGACGGCATGGAGATCACCCAGTTCACTTACTTCCAGCAGGCGGGCGGGCTCGAGCTGGCGCCGATCAGCGCCGAGATCACCTACGGCCTCGAGCGCCTGACCATGTTCCTGGGGCTGGCGCGGAGCATCTACGACATCGCCTGGGTGCCCGGCGGCGTGCGCTACGGCGAGGTGCGCCACCAGGAGGAGGTCGAGTTCTCCCGCTACTACTTCGAGGTCGCCGACGTGGGGCTCTACCAGCGCCAGCTCGAGGGCATGGAAGGGGAGGCCCGGCGGTGCCTGGAGGCCGGCCTCGTGCTGCCGGCCTATGAGTGTGCCCTCAAGTGCTCGCACGCCTTCAACGTGCTCGACGCGCGCGGCGCCGTCTCGGTCACCGAGAGGGTGGCGCTGATGAAGCGGGTGCGCGACCTGGCGGTCGGCTGCGCCAAGGCCTACGTGGCGTCCCGCGAGCGCCTCGGCTTCCCGCTGCTCGGGGCGGCGAGCGGCGACGGCGAGCCACGGGCCGAGACGGCGACGCCGGCAGGCATCGGAGCCGGGCATGCCTAGGGGCGCGGCCGGCGAGTACCTGCTCGAGGTGCGGAGCGAGGAGATCCCGGCGCGCATGCTCCCCACCGGGGTGCGCGAGCTCGCCACCCGCCTCTTCGAGGAGCTCATGGCGCGCGGGCTGCCGCCGCGCGTGGTCGAGACCGGGTTCTCGCCGCGGCGCCTGCTGCTGGTGATGCGCGGCATCCCGGGAAAGGAGCCCGATCGCGAGGAGGAGGTCCTCGGGCCGCCCGCCCGCGTCGCCTTCGCCGCCGACGGCTCGCCCACGCCGGCGCTCCACGGCTTCGCCAGGAAGTGCGGGCTCCCCGTCGAGGAGATCCGCCGGGTGACGACGGAGAAGGGGGAGTACCTGGGGGCGACGCTCCGCTCGCAGGGCCGGCCTGCGCCCGCCGTGCTCGCCGAGCTCGTGCCCCGCATCCTCGCCGAGATCTCCTGGCCGAAGACGATGCGCTGGGGGGCGGGCGCCGGGCCGTGGGTGCGGCCCGTCCACGGGCTCGTCTCGCTCTTCGACGGCGAGGTGGTGCCGCTGTCGCTCCACGGCGTCGCCGCCGGCGACACCACGGTTGGCCACCCGATCCTCTCGCCGCGCCCCTTCCGGGTGCGGGGCGCCGCGGACTATCGGCGGAAGCTCGCCGCGCGCGGCATCGAGATCCGCGCCGACGAGCGCCGGCGCGTGCTGCTGGCGGGGATGGAGGAGCGGGCGGCGGCGGCCGGCGGGCTCCTGGTCGAGGACGGCGAGCTCCTCGAGAAGCTCGCCGCCCTCTGCGAGATCCCCGGCGTGATGGAGGGAAGCTTCGATCCCGAGTTCCTCGCGCTGCCGAGGGAGGTTCTCACGACGAGCCTGCGCGACCACCAGAGCGCCTTGACCATGACCCGCGCCGAGGGCGCGGCGGGCGGGGCGAGAGAAGAAAAAGCTCTGGGTAAGAACGGGAAGGACGTGGAAGCGCCGCTGTTGCCGCGCTTCCTCACCGTCATGGACCGGCCCGACGATCCGGCGGGGCGCGTGCGCTCCGGCAACGAGTGGGTGGTCGCGGCGCGGTTGGCCGACGCGCGGTTCTTCTACGGCGAGGACAAAAAGGTCGGCCTGGAGAGGCGAGCCGAGCAGCTCGAACGGCTTGCCTTCCACGAGAAGCTGGGGAGCTACGCGGA
>DATBQN010000345.1:0-8777 GCA_036560825.1 Thermoanaerobaculia bacterium | reverse complement strand
CGCTCGCCGAGGTGCTCTACGACTTCTACGACCGCCTGAAGACCCTCACCCAGGGCTACGGCTCGTTCGACTACGACCTCATCGACTACCGCGAGACCGACCTCGTCAAGGTCGACATCCTGGTCAACGGCGAGAAGGTCGACGCCCTCTCGCAGCTCGTCCACCGCGACAAGGCCCGCCCGCGCGCCCTCCAGTACTGCGAGCGGCTCGCCGAGACCATCCCGCGGCAGAACTTCAAAATCGCCATCCAGGGGGCGATCGGCGGCACCATCATCGCCCGCTCCACCATCAACGCCTTCCGCAAGGACGTCACCGCCAAGTGCTACGGCGGCGACATCACCCGCAAGAGGAAGCTGCTCGAGAAGCAGAAAGAGGGCAAGAAGCGGATGAAGATGGTGGGCTCGGTGGAGATCCCGCAGGCGGCGTTCCTGGCCGTCCTGAAGTCCGAGCAGAGCTAGCCCCGGGCTCTTAGCCCGGCGCGATACGCGCCTCGAAGACGCCCGTCCGCACCCTGCCGCCGGTCCTCACCTGCACCCAGATCCGATAGCGGCCGGGCTTGGGAAACCCGTAGGGGAATCCGAGGACGCCGTCGTTCGACGTCGCCACGGGCATCGGCATGGACGTCGCCATTCCCGCGCCGCGGGCCTCCTTCGTCGCGAACACCTGTTGGGACGCCATCGAGATCGTCCCCTGGGGATGGAGGTGCACGAAGACCTGGCCGTCGTCGCGCCGGATGGCGGCGTGGGAGAGCATCCCCATGTAGGGCTCGAGCGCGGCCGGGCGACCGCCGGGTCCGCGGACGGCGAAGCGGAGGTCGCCGTCGCGGCCGGCGGCGGAGGGTGCGCCGGCCGGTGTCCAGGTCATCGTGTAGCCGCCGCCGAGGTCGGAGGTCGAGCCCGGCCCGGCGGCAGGCGCCGCGAGGACCCAGGAGTCGTCCGGATCGACGGCGGGTCCGCTCGCGGCCGCAGCGGCCCCGGCGCCCGGCACCGGTGGCACCTGCACGGTCGCGGTCAGCGTGTTGGGAAAGCCGCCCTCCTGCGTCACGTCCGCATAGAGGTCGTAGGTCCCGGCGGGCAGCGGCGGGAGCGTCACGTCGAAGGTCCGGTCGTCGGCCGGGTCGCGCTGCAGCGGATGGACGTGGGCGAAGGCGTCCCCGGCCGGCACTCCGACGAGGAACATGTGCACGAGCTTGCCGTGATCGGGCAGGAGGGGCAGCCGGCTCGGCTGGCGCCAGCGCTCGTCGTCGACGGTGAGCGTGAGCCGGCGCGCATCCCCGGCGGCGGCCACGCTCGCCACGGTGTGGAACGGCCGGAACATCGTCTCGCGGTACTCCGCGTCGACGCCGTTCCACCAGGCGCGTCCGCCCCACAGGGCGAGGGCCAGGAGGACGGCGGCGAGCGCGACCGCGGCGCGGGCCTTCGTCCGCCGCGAGCCGTCCGGCAGCGCGGCGGGCTCGAGGGTGCTCTCGCGCACGGCGGCGCCCACGACGGTCAAGCCGCCGGCGAAGAGGAACGCGCCGAGGACGGCGAGGATCACGCCCAGGCCGCGCTGCATCCCGAGCCTCTCGAGGCGCATGGCGGCGACCGGGACGACCGCCGCGCCGCGGCCGGCGTCGCCCTCGACCGCCACGCGGATGCTGTAGGAGCTGGCGGTCATCAGCCAGAGCTGGGCGCTCCACAGGCCGGGCGCGCCGGGGACCGCTTTCGCCACGTCGGGCGGCGGCGCGCCGCCCGGCCCGGCGTTCCAGACCACCGGCTGCACCGTCACCCGGCGGGCGAGCCGCTTCGCCGCGTCGCCTTCCTGGCGCAGGCGAACGGTGATCTCGGCGAGGCCGGGGATGACGATCGGCGGCCGCACGATCACCCGCACCGGGTAGGGACCGGCGTCGCCGTCGAAGTAGACGTTCGGGCTGCCGACGTGGGCGCAGAGGACGAGGAAGGCGAAGACGGCGAGCGCGGCCCGCCCGAGGACAGACCGCTTCCTCACCGCTTCACCCGCGACATCCAGGCGCCTCGCCCGAGACCGAGGCGGGCGGCGATCGTCCCCAGGAGCAGGGCGACGGCGAGGCCGCGCGGGGAGAGCGCGTCCGTCTCCTGGTTCCAGAAAACGTAGCGCCAGCCGCCCGGGCGCGCCTCGTACCACCACTGGTCGGCGGCGAAGAACCAGTTCCGCGCCCAGTGGGAGAGCATGAAGTGGGCGAACGACCACTGGGCCGCGAGGAAGACGGCGAGGAAGACGGCGGCGGCGAGCGGCGCCAACAGCCAGTCGCGGCGCGGGCTCGGCGGAAAGCGCCGGCACAGCAGGTCGAGCGCGATGGCGGGCAGGATGAGGAGGAGCGGGAAGGTCGTCGGCCACATGTGGGTGACCGGGTTGTAGATCGGCGCGAGGAGCGGCCGCGCCGGGAAGAGCGGCAGGATCCAGAGCAGGGCGAGCTTGATCGCGGTGTACGCGGCGGCGGCCGCCGTCGCCCCCCAGCGCAGTCCGCTCGCCCGGTTGGCGGTGAGGAGAGCCAGCGGATAGAGGCCGCAGGAGATCTGATAGAAGAGGTTGCCGTGCTGGAGGTTGGGGTCGCTGTACTCCATGACGAAGGTGGAGGCCATCACCAGGAGCACGCCGGCGGTGTAGACGCAGAGGAGGCTCAGCCGCCGGCGCTCGGCCGCGGCCGTGCGGTTCTGCAACGAGACGACGAGGAGCATGGCGCCGATCTGGATGGCGAACATGCCGGCGGCGAGCAGGCTGTGGGGCGGGCTGACGATCTTCACGTCGAGGCCATAGGCGTTGTGCCACCAGTCGTCGAAGGGCGCCGAGGTGAGCATGGCGATCGCCCCCCAGACCATCACCCAGGCGCCCAGCGGGGCGCGGAAGCCCCAGAAGCGGACGGCGGCGGCGCGCTCCTCGGGGGTGCCGGCGAAGGTCGTCTTGATCGCCAGATAGCCGGCGGCGATCCCGGCGAGGACGCCGCCCAGGTAGATCGCCATGTGGGCCGGCGTCCAGAAGGTGTCGCGTCCGATCGTCGAGTGCCAGGAGATGTCCCACAGCAGGCCGGCGACGATGGAGGTCGAGCCGAGGACGGCGGCGTAGAGAGTCCACGGCAGACCGCCGGTGCGGCCGGAGCGCGCGGCGAGCGCGGCGGGGTGGGCGACGGATTCCATGAGGGACCTCCGGAGGCCGGTGCGGCTGGAAAACCTAGCACAGGCGGGCCGCGTATCCAGGTATACGCGCGCCCGGCGGCAAGGTTGGAGGAGAGCGGGGGGCGATCCAAATTGTTGGACCGAGCCGGGGCGACACACCTCGCCCCTCGGCTGATAAAGTGCCACGCCTATGGATGAACAGAGCAGCTCCGACAGCAAGGACTTCGCGACCGTTCTGGCCGAGTTCGAGCAGGGCAAATCGGCCGAGCCGGCCGCCGCGGCACCCCCCAAGGTAGGCGACAAGGTGAGCGGGCAGATCGTGTCGATCGGCCCCGAGGTGGCGTTCGTCGACCTCGGCGGCAAGGCCGAGGGAACGATCGAGATCGCCCAGATCTCGGACGCGGAAGGGAAGCTCACCTCGAACGTCGGCGACACCATCGAGGCCAAGGTGTCGCGGATCGATCCCGAGACCGGCGCCCTCATACTCCGCCGCCGCGTCGGCCGCGGCACCGAGGTGCCGGCCGAGCTGGTGCAGGCCGCGCAGAGCGGCATCCCGGTGGAGGGCCTCGTCACTGCCGTGGTCAAGGGCGGCATCGAGGTGCAGATCTCGGGCCTGCGCGCCTTCTGCCCGCTCTCGCAGCTCGAGCTGCGCTACGTCGAGAACCCCGAGCGGTTCGTCGGCCAGCGCCTCTCGTTCAAGGTCTCGCGCTACGAGGAGGGCAGCCGCGGCCGCCGTCCCAACATCGTGCTGTCGCGCCGCGCGCTCCTCGAGGAGGAGGCCAAGGCGAAGGCCGCCGAGACCCGCGCGCGCCTGGCGCCGGGAGCGGTCGTCCACGGCAAGGTGACGGCGCTCACCGACTACGGCGCCTTCGTCGACCTCGGCGGCCTCGAGGGCATGCTCCACGTGAGCGAGATCGGCTTCGCGCGGACGGCCCACCCGAAGGACGTCCTGGAGGTCGGGCAGGAGCTCGACGTCCAGGTGCTGAAGATCGAGCCCGCCAAGGACTCCAAGCACAGCGAGCGCATCTCGCTCTCGCGCAAGGCCCTCGAGCGCGACCCCTGGAAGGACGCCGTCGAGCGCTTCCCCGCGGGATCGCGGGTCAAGGGCCGCGCGATGCGCCTCGAGTCGTTCGGCGCCTTCATCGAGGTCGCGCCGGGCCTCGAGGGGCTCGCCCACATCAGCGAGCTCGGCGCCAGCCGCCGCATCAACCATCCGAAAGAGGTGCTCCAGCTCGGTCAGGACGTCGACGTGACGGTCCTCGGCGTCGATCCCGTGAAGCGCCGCATCTCGCTGTCGCTCCAGGAGCCGGGCGAGCGCGAGGAGCGCGCCGAGAGCCGGGATCGCGGCGAGGGCGGCGACCGCGGCGAGCGGAGCGATCGTGGCTCCGGTGCCGGCTCCGGCTCCCGCAGCGAGCGCCCCGCCCGTGCCGCTCGGCCCGATCAGGGCGGCGGGCGCAGCGCGCGCGGCAGCGGCCGCGGCGAGCGCGGCCAGCGCGGCGATCGTGGCTCCGGCGGCGGCGAGCGCGGCGCCGGCGGCGACCGCCGCGAGCGCGAGCGGCGGGACGACGATCGGTCGCGCGGCGAGAGCACCACGACCACGACCTCCTCCGGCGCCTCGGGCTTCGGCTCGATGGCCGACTTCTTCAAGAAGAGTCAGCAGGAGTAGGCCCCCCCGCCGCAGGGCTCGCTCGAGGCCCATGGCATTCCGCCTCCCCACGCGAGCGCTCATCGCGCCCGGCTCCCTCGAGCGTCTGCCCGAGGTGGCGGCCTCCTACTCGCCGCGGCGGGTTCTCCTGGCGACCGACCGCGGCCTCGAGGCGACCGGTCTCCCGGAGCGCGTCCGCGCCTCCCTCGCCGGCCGCGGCCTCGCCGTCCTCACCGTCTGCGAGATCGAGACCAACCCGCGCCACACGACGGTCGACCGCATGGCCGATCGGGCGCGGAGCGAGGGGGTCGATCTGGTCATCGGCCTGGGCGGCGGGAGCGCGCTCGACGCCGGCAAGGCGGCCGCGATGCTGGTGCCGAACGGCGGCTCGATCGCCGACTACGAGGGGCGGGACCGCTTCGCCCGGAAGCCGCTGCCCTTCCTCGCCGTGCCCACCACCTGCGGCACCGGCTCGGAGGTCACCTGGGTCGCCGTCATCACCCATCCCGAGCGGCTGTGGAAGATGAGCATCAAGGGCGAGGCGATGTTCCCCGACTGGGCGCTCGTCGACGCCGATCTCCTCGCCACGCTGCCGCCGCGCTACGTCGCCTGGACCGGCCTCGACGCCCTCACCCATGCGCTGGAGGCGACGACCGGCCTGGCGGCGAACCCGGCCTCCGACGCGCTCGCCCTCCGCGCCGTGGCCCTCCTCTTCCGCTACCTCCGCCGCGCCGCCGAGGACGTCGAGGGCGACGGCGAGGCGCGGGCGCGGGTGATGGAGGCGGCGACGCTCGCCGGCATGGCCTTCGGCAACGCCGACGTGGGCGCCGTCCACTGCCTCTCGGAGACGATGGGCGCGCGCTGGGACCTGCCGCACGGCCTCCTGAACGCCGTGCTCCTGGCGCCCGTCCTGCGCTCCCACCTGCCGGCGATCCGCGACCGCCTGGCGCCGATCGACGCGAGGCTTCCCGGCGGTCCGACCGGCGCCTCCGACGACGAGCGGGCCGAGCGCGTCCTCCTCTCGATCGAGGCGCTCGCCGCCGCCCTCGGCATCCCCGCCTTCGCCGAGCTGGGCATCCCGGAGAAGGATTTCCCCTGGATCGCCAAGCGCGCCGCCGAGAACGGCTCCAACGGCTCGAACCCGCGGCCGATGGGCGTCGCCGAGTACCTCGCCCTGCTGCAGAGCCTCTAGAAGCTGAAGAAAACAATAGGGCTCCCTCGCGGGAGCCCTCTATGACGGCTCAGCCGAGATCTCGGATCAGGGCTGCGGCTTGCCGGTAGCCGGGTCGAGCTGGGCCGGCGTCGCGCGGGGGTGCGAGAAATCGAAGAGGCCGGCGAGCGGGCCGGCGAGGACGTCGTAGGAGCCGGCGCCGATCCGCTCGAGGCCCCAGTTGTCTTCGATGAAGCGGAGGACCGAGCTCTGGTCGGTCACCGCGTGGTCGACGTAGTTGGGCTTCGCCCAGGCCGAGATGGCGAGGAGAGGAAGCCGCGGGCCGTAGCCGCAGCGGCCCTGGATGAGGTGGATGGCCCGCGCGCGGCCGCAGACGCCGGCGCCGTTGAGCGCGTCCGCCTCGCTCGCGGAGGAGTTGACGATGGGTCCCATCTGGTGGTCGTACCAGCCGTCGGAGTCGTCGTAAGCGATGAAGATCGCCATGTCGTTCCACTCGGGCAGCTTCTCGAGCTGATTGATCGTCTGCACCAGGAAGACCTGCTCGTCGAGCGGCGAGGAGTAGCCGGCATGGCCGTCCTGGCCGCGCTTGGCCTTCAGGAACGAGACGGCCGGCAGGTTGCCGCTCGCCGCGGCGCTGAAAAAATCCGCCAGGTCGTACTGGTGGTTCGCCTGGTCGGTGCGACCGATCATCGCCACCGAGGTCGGCGGCAGGTGATGGGGATTGGCGGTCGAGGCGTAGTACTGGAACGGCTCGTGATGGGCGCTGTAGTCCGTCTGCGCGGCGCCGCTCAGGTTGGGGGTCGCGGCGGCGCAGATCGCCTTGCCCGACCCATCGCGTGAGCTGGGCGCGAAGCCGCCCTGGAACCAACCCCAGGTGAGGCCGGCGGCATTCAACCGGTCGCCGATGTTCTCTCCCGTCATCGCGACCTGGGCCGGTCTCCCGCAGTCGTCATAGAACGGATCGGGGTCGCCGATCACGCTGGCGCCGATCACGCTGTCGGTCAGATCGCCGAGGGTGTGCCCGAGGTCGACGCGGCCGGTCTGGCCGGAGATCAGGTTGAGCGCGCCGGGTGTCGAAGGCCCGAAGGTGGTGCCGAACGAGTTGTCGCTCATGGCGAAGCGCTGGGCGTAGTTCCACAGCGCGGTCACCGTGTTGCCGTCGTAGTAGCCCATGACCAGGCCCTTGCCGTGGCCGTAGTCCGGGCAGCCGGCGGCTCCGACGCCGGTGTTCTCGACGAAGCGGTCCATCAGACCGCCGTCGAAGGCCTGCTGCTCCGGCCCGTAGTCGTGGTCCTGGTCGCAGGTGTAGTTCTGCGCCCGGTCGAGGCGGAAGGGCTGCGCGGAGTTGGGATTGTGGAAGAGCAGCCCGCCGCTCGCCAGGCCGTTGACCGCGGGTGTCCCCGCGGCGGCGTGGAAGGCGGGCTCGCCCGCCGGGTTCGCGGCGCTCGGGTAGGTCGCGAAGTAGTGGTCGAAGGAGACGTTCTCCTGGAAGATGACGACGACGTGGCGGATGGGGGTCGTGGTCGCCGGACCGCCGGCTGCGCAGGCCGGCGCGGCGGCGGCTCCGGCGAAGGCGAGCAGGCCGAGCGCGGCGAGGCTCGTGTGCGAACGTGAGGTCATCCCGCTTCTCCTCATGGGAAAGATCGGTGGAAGGAATGGCGCGTTCAGATCACGACGCGAGGATAAGGGCGGGCTTTGGCGCGCCGGTGACGGCGCGGTCAAATCGGCGCGCGCGGCGTGCGACAGCTCAGAGGAGATCGGCGTCGCTCCCGCCGGTTTCGCCGAGCATGGCGCGGCGGACGAGCGGCAGCGGCGGCCCGCCGAAGGAGAGCAGGCGGTCGTGGAAGGTCCGCAAGGCCGAGCCGGCGCCGCGCGCCGCCATCCAGTCGGCGCGCAGCTTGCGGAGGATGAGCTTGCCCAGGGTGTAGTTGAGGTAGGCGGGGTCGAAGGCGCCGCGGCTTGCCTGCTGGCGCGCGCTCTGCGCATCGAGGAACGCCTGCTCGCGGAAGCGCCGCTCGGCCTCCTCGAGGGTCATGCCCTCGGTGTGGAGGCCGAGCGCGACCAGGTAGCGGACGTTCCTCAGGAGCGCGTTCTGCAGCTGGCCGATGCGGACCGCGGGGTCGCCGTCGCCCAGGCCCGCCTCCCAGACCAGCTCCTCGGCGTAGTGGGCCCAGCCCTCGGCGAAGCCATAGCCAACGAAGAGCCGCCCGACGGGCGAGGCGGCGCGGTTCGAGTGCAGGAACTGGAGGAAGTGGCCGGGCCACGCCTCGTGGACAGTGGTGAAGAGGAGCTCGGTCCGTCCCGGCAGGTAGGCGGCGCGTTCGGCGGGCGACCAGGCGGGGTCGGGCGGCGCGATGTAGTAGATCGCCGGCAGGTCGCGGTCGAAGGGTCCGGGGATGTCGATGTAGGCGGAGTTCCAGCGCTGGTAGGGAGGCGCCTCCTCGATGCGCACCGATCCGCCCGCGGGGATGCCGGCGAGGTCGCGCTCGACGACGAAGGCGCGGAGCGTCTCCATCTGCCGCCGCGCCTCGGCGACGGGGCCGTCGGCGGGCTTGTCGCCCTGGGCGCGGGCGATGGCCTCCTCGACCGTCGTCCCCGGCGCGTAGCGGCCGGCCGCCTCGCGGAGCGCCTCGAGGTTCCGTCGGAGCTCCTCCTCGCCGGCCCGCTTCAGGCGATCGAGCGGGAGATCGACCCGCTCGGTGGCGCGGAGCATGGCGGCGAAGCGCTCCGCGCCGAGGGCGAAGCCGGGCTCTTCGGATGGCGAATTGCCTGATCGCGCGAGCCGCGCGTCGAGCTCGCGCAGGGCGGCCGCCGCCGCGGCGTTGGCGGC
>DATBQN010000344.1:0-15907 GCA_036560825.1 Thermoanaerobaculia bacterium | reverse complement strand
CGAGGCCGACGGCGCCCCACGGGTTGTCGCTGGCCCGCTTGCCGTAGCGCATCGACCAGGCGAAGTAGCCCATCGGGATGAGGTAGCCGAGGCCGAGGATCGAGGCGCCCGCCGTCGACAGGACGTTCAACACCTGGAACTCCGGCGGGTAGGACCAGTAGCGGCGCGGCATGCCGAGGTAGCCCAAGATGAACTGCGGGAAGAAGGTGAGGTTGAAGCCGACGAAGATGATGAGCGCCGAGAGCTTGGAGAGGAAGCTCGGGTAGAGGCGCCCGGAGATCTTCGGCCACCAGTAGTGCATGCCGCCCATGTATCCCATGATCGTGCCGCCGACCATGATGTAGTGGAAGTGGGCGACGACGAAGTAGGTGTCGTGGACGTGGACGTCGAAGCCGAGCGTCGCCACCATGGTGCCGGTCAAGCCGCCGATGGTGAAGAGGCCGATGAAGCCCAGGGCGTAGAGCATCGGCGTCTCGAGCGAGATCGAGCCCTGGTAGAGCGTCGCCGTCCAGTTGAAGACCTTGACCGCCGAGGGGATGGCGACGAGCATCGAGAGGACCGAGAAGATGGTCGCCGTGTAGAGCGACTGGCCGGTGACGAACATGTGGTGGCCCCACACCAGGAAGCCGAGGATGGCGATCGCCACGCTGGCGAAGGCGACGACGCGGTAGCCGACGATCCGCCGCCGCGAGAAGGCGGCGACGAGCTCGCTCACCACCCCCATCGACGGCAGCACCATGATGTAGACCGCCGGGTGCGAGTAGAACCAGAAGAGGTGCTGGAAGAGGATGGGGTCGCCGCCCAGCGCGGGATCGAAGATCCCCAGGTGGAGCGTCCGCTCGGCGGCCACGAGGAGCAGGGTGATGGCGATCACCGGCGTCCCCAGGATCATGATGAGCGAGGTGGCGTACATCGACCAGACGAAGAGCGGCAGCCGGAACCAGGTGAGCCCCGGCGCCCGCATTCGGTGCACGGTGACGATGAAGTTCAAGCCCGTCATGATCGACGAGAAGCCGGCGATGAAGATCCCCAGCGCGGCGGTGACGACGTAGGTGTTCGAGTAGGTGGTCGAGAACGGCGTGTAGAAGGTCCAGCCGGTGTCGACGCCGCCGTGGAGGATCGACCACAGGGTGAAGAGGGCGCCCAGGTTGTAGACGTACCAGCTCGCCAGGTTGACCTTGGGGAAGGCGAGGTCCTTGGCGCCGATCATGAGCGGCATGAGGAAGTTGCCGAGGGTCGCCGGGATCGACGGGATGAGGAAGAAGAACACCATGACGATGCCGTGCATGGTGAACAGCCGGTTGTAGGTGTCGGGGCCGACGAGGTCGCCCTCCGGCGTCAGCAGCTCGAGGCGAATGAGGAGCGCGAAGAAGCCGCCGAGGAAGAAGAACGCCGTCACCGAGATGAGGTAGAGGATGGCGATGCGCTTGTGGTCGCGGGTGAGCAGCCAGGAGCGCAGGCCGTACTGGGCGTTCAGGTAGTTCTCGCGCGGCAGGGCGAGGTCGGAGGTCGCGGGCGCGGTGACCTCGGGGGGTGTCCTCAGCGAGTCGGGTGTCGTGGCGTTCATGGCGAGGTCCTTCAGCGGCCCTGGGGTGCACCGGAATGAACGGCGGGATGGGTCGGCGTGGTCGTGGGGGCCGTCGCGCTCGGCGCCACCGCGGGAGTGCCGGCGCGGGTGGCGCCCTCGGCGGCCGCGGGAGTGCCCTCTCCCGGCGTGCCGGCGAGCGACTTGACGTAGGCGACGAGCTGGACGAGCTGCTCCTCGGTCACCTGCCCCTGGAAGGTGGGCATGATCGGCTGGTAGCCGGCGACGACCTTGGCCGCCGGGGCGACGATCGACTCGCGGATGTAGTCCTCGTTGGCGATCAGCGAGCGCCCGTCGGCGAAGACCACCTGGCGGCCGAAGAGCCCCTCGAGGCGCGGCCCGCGCGCCGCCATCCCCGGGCCGGGACGGTGGCAGGTGTTGCAGGCGAGCGACTCGAAGAGCTGGGCGCCCGAGGCGACGATCGACTGCCCGGGCTGGGCGCCGGAGAGCCAGGCCTCGTAGTCGGTCGGCTCCATGACGACGACGCTGCCGATCATCCGCGAGTGCTCGGTGCCGCAGTACTCGGCGCAGAAGAGGTGGAAGGTGCCCGCCCGGTCGGCCTTGAACCAGGTCGTCGTGTAGCGGCCGGGCAGCACGTCCTGCTTCATGCGGAAGGCGGGGACGTAGAAGCTGTGGATGACGTCCTCGGAGGTCATGATCATCTTGATCGGCTGGCCGAGGGGGACGTGGAGCTCGTTGATCTCGCGGTTGCCCTCGGGGTGCTGGAACTTCCACATCCACTGCTTGCCGACGGCGAAGTACTCGACGGCGTTCGACGGCGGCCGGTAGATGAAGAAGAAGACCTTCGCCCCCCAGGCGAACATGCCGAGGGTGAGGGCGAGCGGGATGGCCGTCCAGATGATCTCGAGGACCAGGTGGCCCTCGGTGGGCGCGCCCACCGCGTCCTCGCTCCGCCGCCGGTAGCGGCTCATGAAGTAGAGGATGAGGCCGGCGATGAGCAGGCTGAAGAAGGCGGCGACCACCAGCCAGACGTAGGTGATGGCGTCCACCTGGTGGGCGCCCGTCGAGGCGGCCGGCGGGAAGAGCGGCAGGTCCTGGCGCATCTCGGTCAGGCCCTCCCCGGCTCCGGATGCCCCGGTTGCTCCGGCTGTCCCGGCTGCTCCCGCCGCCGCAGGAGCACCACCAGGAGCGCCAGGCCGGCGACCGTGAGGACGCCTCCCAGGCGCACGATGTTCATCGTCGTGGCGCTGTACTTGCCGATCACCGGGTCGTAGTGGAAGCAGTAGAGGATGATCTGGTCCATGGGCGAGCCGAGGGTCTCGCCCGACGACTCGACGAGGGCGAGCCGCAGGTCGCGCGGCGGGTACTCGAGCCCGTAGAAGTAGCGCGCCACGCGGCCCTTGGGCGTCATCACGAGGATGGCCGCGGTGTGGGCATAGTTGCGCGTCTCGGCGTCCCAGTAGTAGCGGAAGCCGACCGCCTGCGTGAGGGCGGCGATCGAGGCCTCGCGGCCGGTGAGGAAGTGCCAGCCCGCCGCGGTGCCGGGGTGGCCCGAGCGCTCGACCATCTCCTGCTTCTTCGCCTTGGCGAGGCCCGGCGTGTCGTGGGGATCGAAGCTCACCACGACGACGTCGTAGTCCCTGCCGGCGTCGAAGGCGAGGACCTTGAGCGCCGCGGCCATGTCGCTCATCACCAGGTTGCAGAGCATCGGGCAGCTGAAGTAGGCGAGGGCGAAGACGACCGGGCGCTTGCCGAAGTAGTCGCCCAGGCGGACGGGCCGGCCGGCGTCGTCGACGAACGGCAGGTCGAGCGGCACCCGGGCGCCCAGGCGCTGGTCGAAGCCGACGCTCTTGAGCGGCGTGGGGAGCGCGGTGGTCTTCACCGCCGCGCCGCCGCCGGCGGGCGAGGGAAACTCCGGCTGGGCGGCCGCCGGAACGGCCGCCGCCGCCAGCAGGAGGGCCGAGACGAAGCGGATGGCGCGCGTCACCTCAGGGGTTCTCCCCCGCCGGCGGCTTCGGCACCGTCACTCCGGTTGGGCTCGGCGAGCTCGGCTGGGTCGCGCCGGCGGCCGGCAGGCCGCGGCGCGCCACGACGTCCATGGCGAGGTCGATCGGCAGCCGCACGATGCCCTGTTTCGGGTCGATCCAGGCCGGCTGGTGGAGGGTGCGGTCCTCGCCGGCGCGGAGGTCGATCATGTCCTGGTCGGGCGAGGCCTGGAGGCGCGGCCCGGGCGGTGGGGGCTGCGGCCCGCGCTCCTCGGCGAGCGGCGGCGGCGCCGGGTCGGCGCGGGTCTCGAGCCTGCGCAGGCCGAGGAACAGCCACCACATCAGCAGGCAGATGACGACCACGCCGCCCGCCAGGTAGGCGGCGGTCCACAGGATGCCGCGGACGTCGAGGTCGCGGTCGTACGCCTCGCCGCCGGCCGCCCGCTCCGCCGGATGGTCAGTGCCCTTCATGGGCGATCGCCTCCGGCAGGTAGGGGTCGTTGATCGGCAGCAGCGGCCGCTTCTTGAGCTCGCGGAGGAAGGCGGCGAACCACAGGCCGCCCACCGCGAGGAGCGCCGCCGGGTGCTGCCAGGAGAGGGCGGGGTGCGGGAAGGCCGGCTCGGTCTGCCAGAGGAGGTCGATCCAGCGCATCGCCAGCATGCCGAGCGCGAGGCCGCCCAGGAGCCGCGGGTTGCGCTTGAGGTCGCGCGAGAGGAGGAGCGCGAAGGGCAGGGCGAAGTGGAGGACCACCAAGAGGAGGGCGACGACTCCCCAGCCGCCGCGCAGCCGGTGGACGAACCAGACGATCTCCTCCGGCTCGTTGCCCGCCCAGATGATGAGGAACTGCGAGAAGGAGAAGTAGGCCCACAGCATGACGAAGGTGAGCAAGAGCTTGCCGTAGTCGTGGAAGAAGTGGCGGGTGAGCACCTGCTCCATCGGCGCCCGCCGCGCCAGCCAGGCGGCGAAGACGATGACGAAGGCCATGCCCGCGAGGCCCTGGCTGCCGAAGAAGTAGACGCCGTACATGGTCGAGAACCAGCGCGGCTGGAGCGACATCAGCCAGTCGACCCCGGCGAAGGTGGCGAGCAGGCAGTAGATGACGAGGCCGGGGGCCGAGATGAGCTGCATGCGCCGGGTGAGCGCCGGGTCGGCGCCGCGGTCCTGCTCGAGCGACGTGCGGTTGAGGAGGAAGGCGAAGCCGCCCCAGACGGCGAAGAAGAAGACCAGGCGAATCCAGAAGAACGGCACGTTCAGGTAGGCGTGCTTGGCCTGCAGGATGGGGTCGGCCGCCACCACCTCGGGCCGCGCCCAGGGGTAGAGGTCGCGCATGCCGAAGGCGAGCGGCAGCGCGAGGAGGAGGACGACGGGCAGGGTGCGCGACGCCGCCTCGAGCGTGCGGCGGATCATCAGCCCCCAGCCGCCGCGCGACAGGTGGTGGAGCATGGCGATGGCGAGGCATCCCAGGGTCACCCCGGCGGCGAAGAGCCAGGCGACGAGATAGGCGCGGAAGAAGACCGGGCGATCGACGAAGCAGCCGGCGGCGCAGGCGACGATGCCGACGCCGGCCGCGGCGAGCGACCGGCGCTGCAGGCGGTCGACCTCGGAGGGCGCGCCCCAGTCGGCGGCGGCGAGGCGCGGGGCGGCGTCGAGCGTCGTCATGGGTGCGCCCTCTCGGGCTCGTGGCCGGGCGCCTCGCCGGTCTCGGGGCGCTGGACGCCGAGCGCCGGGCCGTCGGCCGGCGGGAGCGCGCGTCCGCCGGCCCGGAAGGCGGCGTCGAGGCGCTCGCGCTCGGCCGGGGAGAGGTCGGCGAGGCGGGCGTTCTGGGCGAGCTGGAGCGTCCGCACGTAGGCGACGATCGCCCAGCGGTCGGCCGGCGGCACCTGGGCGGCATAGCTCGGCATCACCCCGAAGCCCTCGCTGATGACGTTGTAGAAGTAGCCGACGGGGGAGCTGCGCAGGCGGTCGACGTGGAAGGAGGGCGGCTGCTTGTAGCCGCGGCGGACGATCATCCCGAGGCCGGAGCCGGTGCGGTCGTGGCAGGGCGAGCAGAAGATGTTGTACCGCTGCTGCCCGCGCGCCAGGAGCTCGCGGGTGACCGGCAGGGGGAACGCCGCGAGCGGCGCCTTGTCGGCGCCGACGCCGGTGTCGACCGGAGTGTCGCGGAGGAAGCCGCGCGCCACCGTGTGGGCCGGCAGCGGGCGGGCCGCGAGGCCGTCGGCGAAGAAGTCGCTCTCGGCGAGCGTCTTGACCTTGGCCTGGTTGTGCATGTTCTGCCGGCAGCCGGCGGCGGTCAAGGCGCCGAGAAGGACCCCGATTATGAGCCGCTCAGCTCTCAATTTCGGCCACCTCGCGCGCGTCCAGCCGGCGCAGGAAGTCGGCGGTCGCCGCGCGGTCGAATCGGGGATCGATCGCCTCGATGACCAAGAAGAAGCTGTCGCGCGACGCCGCGGCGAAGCGCTCGACGTTGAAGACCGGATGGTAGGGGTGCGGCAGGCCGTTCAAGGCGAACATGCCGAGCACGGCGAAGAGCGCGGCGAAGAGGATGGTCATCTCGAAGGTCGGCACGATGAAGGCCGGCCAGCTGTGCATCGGCCGGCCGCCGACGTTCATGGGGAAGGCCCACACGTTGATCCAGTACTGGAGCAGGTAGCCGCCGCTGAGGCCGATCAGCCCGCCGACGAGGACGATGAGGGGCACCCGCGAGTGGCGGAGCGCGAGCGCCTCGGAGACCTCCTCGATCGGATAGGGGGTGTAGGCCTCGACCCGCCGGTAGCCGGCCTCGCGGGCGGCGTGGACGGCATGGATGAGGCCGTCGGGCGCGGCGAACTCCGCCATCAGCCCGTAGAGCGCGGCGCGGCGGGCGCTCACTGGTCGGCCTCCGGGAACTCGCTCCCCTTGGAGCTCGGCAGGAGCGCGCGCATCTCGGTGATCGAGATCATGGGCAGGAAGCGGATGAAGAGGAAGATGCAGGTGAGGAAGAAGCCGATGGTGCCGATGAAGGTCGCCCAGTCCCAGAAGGTGCCCTTGTACATGCCCCACGACGAGGGCAGGAAGTCGCGGTGGAGGCTGGTGACGACGATGACGAAGCGCTCGAGCCACATGCCGACGTTGACCACCATGGCGACGCACCAGAGCGGCACCGGCGAGGTGCGCACCCGGCGGAGCCAGAGGAGCTGCGGGATGAGCGCGTTGCAGCAGATGAGGGCGATCCAGTGGCCCCGATACGGCCCGGTGATGCGGTTCCAGATCATGAACTGCTCGTAGGGGTTGCCGCTGTACCAGGCGAAGAAGATCTCGATGGCGTAGCCGTAGACGACGATGAGGCCGGTCGCCAGCATCACCTTGGCCATGTTCTGCAGGTGCCGCGCGGTGATGAAGTCCTGCAGGCCGAAGGCGGCGCGCAGCGGCAGGGCGAGGGTGATCACCATGGCGAAGCCCTGGTAGATCGCCCCCGCCACGAAGTAGGGCGGGAAGATCGTCGAGTGCCAGCCGGGGACGATGCCGATCGCGAAGTCGAAGGAGACGACGGTGTGCACCGAGACGACGAGCGGCGTCGCCAGGCCGGCGAGGAGCAGGTAGGCCGCCTCGTAGTTGTGCCAGTGGCGGGCGGAGCCCCGCCAGCCCATGGCGAAGAAGCCGTAGACGATGCGCTTCACCCGCCCCTGCGAGCGGTCGCGCAGGGTGGCGAGGTCGGGGACCAGGCCGACGTACCAGAACATCAGCGACACCGTGGCGTAGGTCGACACCGCGAAGACGTCCCAGATGAGCGGGCTCCTGAACTGCGGCCACATCCCCATGGTGTTGGGGTAGGGGAAGAGCCAGTAGGCGAGCCAGGGCCGCCCGAGGTGGAGGAGCGGGTAGAGGCCGGCGCAGGCGACGGCGAAGAGCGTCATCGCCTCGGCGAAGCGGTTGATCGAGGTGCGCCACTCCTGGCGCAGCAGCAGGAGGATCGCCGAGATCAGCGTGCCGGCGTGGCCGATGCCGATCCACCACACGAAGTTGACGATGGCGAAGCCCCAGCCGACGGGGATGTTGACGCCCCACACCCCGATGCCCTTGAGGAACAGCCAGGTCATCGAGACGAGGAGCAGCATCATCAGGCAGAAGGAGATGCCGAAGGCGAGGTACCACCACTTCGGCGTCCGCCGGAGGACGACGGCGCTGATCTTGTCGGTGACCGTGCCCGGGGTGTAGCCCGGGGCGACCACCGGCGGCCGGTAGGGCTTCTCGGGCAGAGTGGAGTCGACCGTCGCCATCTAGCGTCGTGTGTCCCAAGTAGGTAAGTAATCAACGCGTGAGCTCACCCCATTGTCATCCTGAGCGAAGCGAAGGATCTGGGGGTGGGCAGCCCCAAAGGCTGAGATCCGCTGCACTGTGGAGTTCCCCCGCCCAGATTCTTCGCTGCGCTCAGAATGACAAGGGTAGAGAGATCGCAAGGATGGGTCGTTTGAGGTGCTCGCGAGACGCGACATTAGCGGCCCCTCTCCACGGGAATCTCGGGGTTCTCGTTGCGCAGCTTGGCGAGATAGGTCGTGCGCGGCCGCGTGTTGAGCTCCTCGAGCAGGCTGTAGTTGAGCGGCTCGGCGCGGCGCCGGGTGGCCTCCCAGGCCGGGCCGTTGAGGTCGCCGAAGACGATCGCCTCGGTCGGGCAGACCTGCTGGCAGGCGGTCTGCACGTCGCCCGGGCGCACCGCGCGGCCTGCCACCTCGGAGTCGATCTTCGCCTCGTTGATGCGCTGCACGCAGTAGGTGCACTTCTCCATGACGCCGCGCATGCGCACCGTGACGTCGGGGTTCTCCAGCATCTTGAGCACCGGCACGTCGTGGTTCGAGTAGCGCAGGAAGTTGAAGCGCCGCACCTTGTAGGGACAGTTGTTCGAGCAGTAGCGCGTCCCCACGCAGCGGTTGTAGACCATGTCGTTCAGCCCTTCCGAGCTGTGGGTGGTGGCGGCGACCGGGCAGACCACCTCGCAGGGGGCGTTCTCGCACTGCATGCAGGGGACCGGCTGGTGGTGGAGGAGCGGGTCGTCGAGGTGGCCCTCGAAGTAGCGGTCGATGCGCAGCCAGTGCATGGCGCGCCCCTTCAGGACCTGCTCCTTGCCGACGGTGGGGATGTTGTTCTCCGCCTGGCAGGCGACGACGCAGGCGCTGCAGCCGGTGCAGACGTTCAAATCGATCGCCATCCCCCACTTGTAGCCGGCGTAGGGGTAGTCGGGGTAGAGGCTCATGCCCGGCTCGGGCTGTGCCTCGGACTCGGGGGACGCGGCTCCCTCGCCCTTCGTCTCGCTCCCGGCGCGCAGGAACCCGGGGTTCGCCGCGAACTCGGCGAGCGTGCCGGTGCGCACCGGGCGGCGGATGGCGAACGCTCCCGTGGCGTCCTTGATCTCCTCGGCGCCGCTCTCCAGCAGGTGGTGGTTCTGGGTGCTCGCCAGGATGGCGCGCTCCTCCGTCGGGCGGACGGCGGCCGCGGGCAGCACGGCGAGCGCGTCCGAGGTGCGGAGAGCGTAGGCGTTGGCGCCCGTGCCGTTGCCCACGGCGCCGGCGCGCCAGCGGCCGTAGCCCAGGTGGAGGGTGGCGCAGCCGTCGGCGTGGCCGGGCTGCACCCACACCGGCACGCGGACCTTCCCGCCGCGGCCGGCGATCTCGACCACCTGCTCGACGCCGACCTTCAACCGCTCGGCGGTCTTCGGCGAGAGGATGAGCGCGTTGTCCCAGGTGAGCTTGGTGAGCGGCTTCGGCAGCTCCTGGAGCCAGGCGTTGTTGGCGAAGCTGCCGTCGTGGACCGTGGGGTCGGGGCGGAAGATGAGCGGCAGCCGGGCAGCGTTCGCCGGGGCCGCGGCGGCGGCCGCGACGCGACCCGCGATCTCGGCGGCCGCCTGGGCGACGGCGCCGCCGGCGATCTGCGTAGCTGGCGTCGAGGGCGCCGCGGGCGCCGGCTCCGGGACGACGCCGTCGTGGAGGGCCTTCCTGAACGCCGCCTCGCCGCCGGGCAGGCGCTTCGTCCAGTAGTCGTGCACCGCGTCGTAGCTCGTGGCGTCGATGCGGTCGGAGAAGACGGCGAGCAGCTCGTGGGCGCTCTTGCCGCCGTAGAGCGGGTCGATGAGCGGCTGGGCGATCGAGGCGGTGCCGTCGAAGGCGCGGGCGTCGCCCCAGCTCTCCAGCGGATGGGCGGCGGGGAGGTGCCACTGGCAGAGCTCGGCGGTCTCGTCGGCGTAGAGGCCGAGGTGGACCCGCAGGCGCGCCTTGCGGATCGCCTTGGCGAAGTCGAGGTCGGCGGGCGCCGTGTAGACCGGGTTGGCGTCGAAGACGACGAGGAGCTCGACCTTCCCCGCCTCGAGGTCGCGCGCCAGCTCCCCGATCGAGCCGGCGTGGTCGACCGGGTCGGCCTCGACCGGCGCCAGGTGGCGGATGGTCTTGCCGACGTTGCCCAGCGCCTCGTTCATGGCGTGGGCGAGCACCTGCACGGCCGGCGAGGCGAAGCCGTCGGCGGCGACCACCGAGGCGCCGGCGTTGGCGCGCAGGTCCCTGGCGAGCGCGACGACGAAGGCGCGGGTCCGCTCGGACAGCGAGAGGAGCGCGGCCGGAGGCGCGGCCGCGCCCCCGGCGCCAACTACTCCGAGCTCGACGGCGAGGGCGAGGGCGAAGGCCTCGATCCCGGCGGGCGGCAGGGCCAGCCGGTGATCGGCGAGCGTGCCGGTATTGGTCGGGCTCGATTCGACGGCGTACAGTCGGTTCATCGTCCGCCGGTTCACCCGCACCTGGCGCCCGCGGGAGAAGTCGCGCGCGTAGCGCACGCTCCCCGGGCCGCGGGTGAGGAGGTCCGAGTCGAGGGCGAGGACGACCTTCGCCTGCGTCAGGTCGTAGACCGTCTCGCGCGGCGCGCCGAAGGCCGCCACGGAGGCCCGGTAGGCGTGGGGCGGCGCCGCCGCCTCCCAGCGGTGCCAGCGCGCCTTCGGGTAGGCGGCGAGGATCGCCTTCATCTGGTCGGCGAGCGTCGGCGAGGTGACGGTGCCGGTGAGGAAGCGGATCCCCTCGCCGCCCAGGGCGCGGAGGGCGCGGATCGGCCCGGAGACCTCGTTGACGAACGAGCCCCAGGTGCGGATGCGCCCGAGGCCGGTGATCGACTGCGAGCGGCCGGGGTCGTAGAGGTCGAGGACGGACGCCTGGGCGAAGACGTCGGTGGCGCCGAGGCTCGCCGGGTGGTCGGGGTTGCCCTCGACCTTGGTCGGTCGGCCCTGGTGGCTCTCGGCGAGGACGCCCGTCCCGTAGCCGCCGAGGAAGCAGGTGGTGGCGAAGAAGAGCGGCCGCCCCAGGACGATCTCCTCGGGCTGCTTGACGTAGGGGACGATGTGCTCGAGCGGCTGCTTGGTGCAGGCGGTCAGGCCGGCCAGGGCGAGCGAGGCGCTCGAGAGCTGCAGGAAGCGGCGGCGGGAGAGGCCGTCGGCGGGCGACTCCACCCACTCCGAGGCCTGGCGCGGGAACTCGCGGTGCAGCCAGTCCTGGAAGCCGGGGGTGGCGGCGAGCTCGTCGAGGCTCCGCCAGAGCTCGGGGCCCTTCTGGGCGCTCAGGCGCGCGCGGACGGCGGCGAGGTCGAGGGGCGCGCTCGCTGGCTCCTCCTGGCGGTCCTTGGACATCGTCCTCGCTCTCCCCCTGAAGCTCGTTCGCCGGCTCAACGGTGACAGGTCGAGCAGCTCGTCAGCGCGCGCGGCGACTGCACCCCGTACTCCTTGACCAGCCGCGCCCCGAAGCCGGGATCGGACGGCGGCTGGTAGGCCAGGTTGAAGACCTGGTCACGGGGCCGGATGAATCTCGACGGGTCGCGGTGGCAGTCCAGGCACCACTCCATCTGCAGCGAGGCGTGCTGGAACATGAGCGGCATGCGGTCGACCCGGCCGTGGCAGGTGACGCAGCCGATCCCCTTCGCCACGTGGATGCTGTGGTTGAAGTAGACGAAGTCGGGCAGGTCGTTGATCCGCGACCACATGAGCGGCTTGCCGGAGGCGTAGCTGTCGCGCACCGGCGCCAGCAGCTCGGCGTTGGTCCAGATCTGCCGGTGGCAGTTCATGCAGGTCGCGGTCGGCGGGATGCCGGCGAAGTGCGAATGCTCGACCGAGGTGTGGCAGTAGCGGCAGTCGATGCCGAGCTGGGTGACGTGGTGCTCGTGGCTGAAAGGGACCGGCTGCTTCTTCACCACGTCCTGGCCGGTGACGTAGGAGGAGCGCAGGAGCGTCGAGTAGATCCAGGTGAGGAAGGCGAGGAAGAAGATCCCCCCGAAGATGCTGACCTTGGCGATGGTGTTCGTGCTGCGGTGGAAGATCTGCGCCATCGCTCCCCCTCAGACGATCCTGCCCCGCAGCCGCAAGATATCCCCTCCCCTGGTGCTCTTCAAGCCGCCGCTGAAGCGACCTTGTGACGATCGTCACAAGCGCGCATCGTAGCAGGAGGCTTTGAACTGTGCAATACGAATGCCTCGCCGCGTCAGAACGCATAGTGCAGGTCGAGCAGGAGGTTGGCGCGGCTCCGCCGGCCGCCGGCCGGGACGCGCGCGGCGACCGGGACCTGGAGCGAGAGCTCGAGGGCGAGCTGGTCGGTCGCCACGTACTCGAGGCCGGGGGCGACGAGCAGCTCCGTCCGCCGCGTGGGCGGGATGACGAGGCCGGCGTGCTCGTCGGCCTCCTTGTGAACGGCCGTCGCCTCGAGCAGGGTGAAGAGCTCGTGGCCCGGCACCCGGTAGCCGCGCGGCAGGAGGATGTACTCGGCGTCGAGGTCGAGGCGCGCCTCGTCGCCCGCGGTGTAGCCGGCGGCGCCCCGCCCGTTCTTCCGATAGGAGGCGTCCGCCGCCTGGACGAAGCGGCCGTGCCCCCGCTGGTACGAGAGGTCGAGCCGGGCGTCGGTCGAGCCGGTGCCGAGCTGGGCGTCGCGCTGGTTCTGCAGCGGCCAGCGCGGATCGACCGGCGCGTTGCTCGCGCCGGTCGGCAGCTTCACCGACAGCTCGGCCGCCGCCTGCTGGTCCCACCAGCGGCCGACCTGGCGGAAGAAGCGGAATTTGGCCGCCGTCCAGACGTCGCCCAGGCCGCTCCTCGAGGCCTCGCCGAGACCGCTCGTGCGCACCGTCTGCGCGAGCGTGAACGGCACGCGAACCCCCACCTGCCAGCGCGCGCTGGGCGTATAGCGGAGCTCGCTCCAGGCGACCGTCGTCCCGAGCCTCTCCCCGCCGCCGCTCTCGTCTCCCGTGATCAGCCGCTCGACGAAGGAGAAGCCCTCGACCGCGCCCGTCCCCGGGCTCGCGGTGCGGATCGGAGCGGCGCGCGCGGTGCCGATGGCCGAGGCGAGAACGGTGAGAGCGGCGAGAGTGAGCGCGCGTCGATCGAGCGATCCGTGGCCGCTCATCTTGCCGCCTCCCAGCGCTCGACGTCGATCGTCTCGCCCTCCGGCGCCGCGCGCCAGCGGCCGTAGACGGAGACCGGCGCGCCGCTCTTCGCCTTGAGGAGCTCGTCCCGCTTCGGGCCGGCGAGCGCGAAGGTCTGGCCGCTGCCGGCGGCGCGCAGACGGCCGTCGGCGCCCGCCGTGCCGCGCACCTCGATGGCGGTCCCTTCGATGCCGTATCCCGCCTTGGTGATCGCCTTGGCGAGCTCCCGGTAGCTGACCGGCTTCGCCGGCGGCGGGACGAAGGTGAAGCGGCCGGTCTTGACGTCGGTCACCTTCATGTCCTTCGGGTTGGGGGCGTAGGAGAGACGGCTCACGGCCGTCTTGATGTTCCACACTCAGAGCCCGCAGAGGTAGCCCTGCACGTCGAGATCGATGTGCAGCACCTCGGCGCGGCCGGGCACGGGGAGGGCGAAGAGGGCGGCGAGGATCGTGAGCTGCAGGAATCGGGATTTCATCGTGACCTCCTGGGTCGGGTCGTTCCATGGTGAGAGCGAATGAGACGGCTGGCGCGACCGGACGGATTCGTCCGGGCACACTGCTCCCCGGAAAGCGACTCAGATCAGGAAGACGGCGAAGAGGGTATGGAGACCGACGCTCTGGATCACGGCGGGAACGGCGAGCTCTGTCGCGGGGGCCGGCGCGCGCAGGGCTCCGGCGGCAGGGGGGGCGAGCGCAACCGGCACGGCGCCGGCGAGGAGATCGGGCTGCGGCGCCGCGGCCGGGCTGGGCGACAGGCGGCCGCTCGCCCCCTGGCAGCAGTCGAGCCCCATCGCCATCCCCATCCTCGCCACGCAGCCGGCGCGCCCTTTGGCCGCCATCGGGCAGGAGGACGAAGCGCACATCGGCGCCTGCAGGAGGAGCGGCAGAGCGCAGGCGACGACGACGGCGGCGAGAGCGCGCCAGGCGCGGGAGCGGACCATCGAGGTTATTCTAACTCTACGCGCCAGGGCGCGGGCATCTCGAGGTCGGCAAGGCGAGTCAACTTCTTACGATGTAGGCTGTGGGTCGAGACGATGAATAGGCAGTTCGCTCTACCTATGGAAGGAGAAGGAAGATGAAGCGGAAGACGAGGACTGAAATGCTGGGTCGTGTCCTGCTGTGCGTGGCGCTGTTCTCCATCGGTTCGAGGAGCCTCCTCGCCGAAACCGCGCCGGCAGCGGCGAAAGGCGCGGGCGCGGCCAAGGTGACGCGAGTCGAGAACGTCAAGAAGGTCTGCATGGTCAACGATCAACTCTTCGACAAAGACCAGGTCCCGGTCGAGATCGAAGGGAAGACCTACTATGGCTGCTGCGAGATGTGCAAGCAGGCGCTCAAGGCCAAGGCCGCGTTGCGCAGCGCGGTGGATCCAGTCACCGGGAAGCCGGTGGACAAGGCGAAGGCGGTGATCGGGGCGCAGGCCGATGGCAAGGTCCTCTATTTTGAGAACGAGACCAACTTCAAGAAGTTCGCCTCCGAAGGAGAGCGACAGGGGGAGCAGGACAAACCGAGGCAGTGACCGGGAGCATGCCGAATGGCCGCCTCGCGGGGGGTGGAGCGCTCGCGACGGCCGCGGCCTATTTCCTCACGGCGGCCTGCTGGGGTCGTCCCGTGCGCGACGACCAGGACGAGCTGCGCCGCGCCCTGCTCCCGCTGCTCCATGAGGCGTCGAAGCGGACCTCCGCCGCGCCAGCGCGGGAGGGAGATCGGTGGCGTGAGCCTGCGATCAGCAGTGATCGCAGCAGGCCTCGACGCGCCAGGCTTCCCTTCCCTCCTGGATGACGAACCAGACGATTCCAAGCGAGGTCGCAGCGTCGACCCACCACGCTCCGATCAAGTACTGCGCGAGCAATCCCACGACGACGACGATGGATAGCCAACCGCAGGTGATGCTTTCAACGGCGTCAGCGCGGAGCGCCCGGCTCCCGAGCGCCTCGGCGAGCGCGAGCTTGCGCCTGGAGAGGAGGTACATCACCGGGATCGCGGCGAGGCTCACTGCCAAGCCAGGCAAGGAAAACTCCTCGCCGCGCCGGGTCCACAGGCTCCAGCCGGCTGCCGCGACGACGTAGGCGGCGAGCGCGAACAGGAGCGCACCGCTCATCCGGCTCGCCAGGCGCTCGGCATCCTCGGCAAACGCCTGCCCTCGGCGTAGCTCGACCCTGAGGCGCCAGAGAAGCACGCCGGCCGAGGCGAGCTCGATCAGACTGTCCACTCCGAAAGCGGTTAGCGTGACCGAGTTTGCGCCGATGCCTGCACCAATCGCGACCGCAGCCTCGACGCTCATCCAGAGGACCGTCGCGTACTCCAGGCGGAAGGCGCGCCGGATTAGGTTTGCCCGCTCGCCGGTAGCTGGCGAGGGAACCGCGCGGATGCCCTCGCCCAGGTAGGAATCGCTGGCTGCCTTCCCGTCCGAAGAATTCATGGCGATGGGGTCCCCTCAGGGCCGGTCAACCGACCCAGGCAGGCCCTCCGCCGAAGTATGACCGCTTCGTCGCCGCGCCGTCACCGTCTCCCCCCGGCCTCACCGCGGCACTGGAATTCTAGACCACGATCACGGCCGCGCTCGCCGGCGCACCTCAAGCCGTAATCCCCCAGATCTACTGCCGGTTTCCGCTCCGGGAAGAGCACCAGATCGAGGCGCCTGGCCCGTCTTCGCCAGGGTCACGAAACTGGTGATGTCGCACCATACCTTCCAGGGGGACGTATGAGCGAAGTAACGAAGAAGAGCATCCTATTCATCCAAGCGGGCTTCGACCAGCGGGTGCAGCAGGCCTGGGGAGCCGACGCCACCGACGTCTACGGGCGCCTCGAGGTCGATCCCGAGACCGGCGAGGTCACGTCGCACTACTCCTGCACTCCGCTGCCGGCCGCCACCCTGCACGCGCTGACGCCCGACCGCTTCGACGTCGACACCTGGGACGAGAACCTCGACGGGCCGATCGGCCCCGACGCCGAGCTGCCGCGCGAGCGC
>DATBQN010000343.1:0-3632 GCA_036560825.1 Thermoanaerobaculia bacterium | reverse complement strand
CGCCCTACGGGCTCAAAAGCCTGCGGCTCCACCGACGCCAGCCCGTAGGGCGGCATACTCGTAGCCCAGGGGCGTGAGCCCTGGGCGTCTCGACCGGGCGCATGCTCTCGCGCGGGATCAACATCCCCTGGGCTACAACGGGGGACCACATCGCCCACCCGCCTCCTCACCAGCCACGTTGTACCCCGCCCACCCCACCACCCGGCCAAATTGGCACAGAACCAGCAAGCGCTCCCCGCGATCTCCCCTAACTCCCTGATGGCACCTCGGTTGCACTCCTGAACCCCGCCCATGGAACTGGACGTCGCCACTCTCAACACCCAGATGGAGCGCGAGGCGCTCACCGTCAAGCGGATCGAGGCGGAGCTGCGGAAGGTGATCGTCGGGCAGGACTATCTGCTCGACCGCCTGCTCGTCGCCCTCCTCGCCCGCGGCCACGTGCTCATCGAGGGGGTGCCGGGGCTCGCCAAGACCCTGGCCGTCAAGACCCTCGCCCAGACCCTCGCCATCCGCTTCCAGCGCATCCAGTTCACCCCCGACCTGCTGCCCGCCGACCTCGTCGGCACCCTCATCTACGACCAGCGGACGGGCGACTTCCTGCCGCGCACCGGCCCCGTCTTCACCAACCTCCTCTTGGCCGACGAGATCAACCGCTCGCCCGCCAAGGTGCAGTCGGCCCTCCTCGAGGCCATGGAGGAGCGGCAGGTGACGCTCGGCGACCGCAGCTACCCGCTCTCCGAGCCGTTCACCGTGCTCGCCACCCAGAACCCCATCGAGCAGGAGGGGACCTACCCGCTCGCCGAGGCGCAGATCGACCGCTTCATGCTGAAGCTCAAGGTCGGCTACCCGACGCGCGCCGAGGAGGCCGAGATCCTCGACCGCATGCTGGTCGAGCGCGAGGTCAAGGCGGCGCCCATCTTGAACGCCGAGGGCATCCTCTCGCTCCGCCAGACCGCCGACGCGGTCTACCTGGACGGCAAGATCCGCGGCTACATCCTGGATCTCGTCGCCGCCACCCGCGATCCGCGGGCGGCCGGCCTGCCGGACCTCGCCGACCTCATCTCGTTCGGCGCCTCGCCGCGCGCCACTCTCTACCTCGCCCGCGCCGCCAAGGCAATGGCCCTGGTGCGCGGCCGCGGCTTCGTCATCCCCGAGGACGTCAAGGAGCTGGCGCCCGACGTCCTCCGCCACCGAGTCGTCCCCACCTACGAGGCGGAGGCCGAGGAGATCTCGCCCGACGCCCTCATCGCCCGGCTCCTCGACCGCATCGAGGTGCCTTAGGCCCGTCGGGGGAATGCAGGCCAGCGATGGTGGCGGTCGTGTTTCTAGCTTCGTCGTTCGACTCGTCGGAAGCAGTTCCCATCGTCATCCTGAGCGCAGCTTCCCCCTCCCAGATTCTTCGCTGCGCTCAGAATGACAGGGGTTAGGTCATCCCATGAGGCTCTCCGCGCTGACACGCATGCTCTCCTCGCGACGCGCGGCCTCGCACACCTCCCGCTCCAGCCGTTCCGCCGCTCCCCGCCTCTCCCCCGAGCTGATGCGGAAGGTGCGGCGCATCGAGATCGCCACCAACCGGCTCGTCGATCAGGGCGTCGCCGGCGACTACCACTCGGTCTTCCGCGGGCGCGGCATGGAGTTCGCCGAGGTCCGCCCCTACCAGCCGGGCGACGACGTGCGGTCGATCGACTGGAACGTCACCGCGCGCACCGGCGCCCCCTACGTCAAGCAGTACGTCGAGGAGCGCGACCTCACGGTGTTCCTCGCCATCGACGTCTCGGGGAGCCTCTCCTTCGGCTCGAAGGCGATCCTGAAGCGCGAGATGGCGGCCGAGATCTCCGCCCTCCTCGCCTTCGCCGCGGTGCGCAACCAGGACCGCGTGGGCGCCGCCCTCCTCTCGGACGGCCTCGACCTGTTCCTCTCGCCGCAGCGCCGCCGCACCCACGTGCTCCGCCTCGTGCGCGAGGTGCTCGAGCGGCCGGCGCGCGGCGGCACCGACCTCGAGGCCGGGCTCTCGGCGGTGCTCTCGACGCTCAAGCGCCGCTCGGTGCTCTTCGTGATCTCCGATTTCCTGGGCCCCTCCTGCGCCACCGCGCTCAAGGCCGCCGCCATCCGCCACGACCTCATCACCATCGAGATCGTCGATCCGCGGGACGTCGAGCTGCCCGCGGTGGGGCCGGTGGTCCTCCGCGACGCCGAGACCGGCGAGGAGGCGCTCGTCGACGGCCGCCGGCTCCGCACGGGCCACCGCGCGCGCCGCGAGCGCGAGCGCGCCGACCTCGCCCAGCTCGTCCGCCGCCTGGGCGCCGACCACCTGACCCTGCGCACCGACCGACCCTACCTGAACACCCTCCTCAGCTTCTTCGAGCAGCGGCGGAAGAGGTTGGCGCGATGAGCGTCTTAGGCGCCCTTTTCCTGCCGCTTTCCAGCGATCACCTCGGTTGTGTCCGGCAGGACCCTTCCATTGTCATCCTGAGCGAAGCGAAGGATCTGGGCGGGGGAGCTCCAAGGACCTCACTACCCATTGCGCCACGGCACAACACCCCCCCTCCCAGATCCTTCGCTTCGCTCAGGATGACATGGCGGAGGGGTTGCCGCAGCGCGAGCGAGTTGGTTCGGAGAAATTCAAAGAGCGTCCCCGGAAAGAGCGTCGGTTCTGCCCGGCAGGACCTTTCCATTGTCATCCTGAGCGAAGCGAAGGATCTGGGCGGGGGAACTCCGAGGACCTCACTACCCATTGCGCCACGGCACAACGGCCCCCCTCCCAGATCCTTCGCTGCGCTCAGGATGACATGGCGGAGGGGTTGCCGCAGCGCGAGCGAGTTGGTTCGCCTGGGTGGGGAAAATTCACCAGCGCTCAGGATGACCGTGGCAACGGGAATTGCGGCTCTGGCGCTAGTGACCTGGGCGGCGGGCGCCCACGCCCAGCCCCTGGCGCCGCCGGCCGTGCCCGCGCCCGCCACGCCGACACCCCGCGCCGCCGCTCCGATCATCCCCCCCCCCGCCCCCCCGCCCGCCTTCCCCGTCGAGGTCGCCCTCGCGCCGGCGGGCGAGCGGGCCGGCGAGGTGGCGGTGGGGGATCGGGTGGAGGCGATCCTCACGATCAAGCTGCCCGGCACCCGGCTCGCCGGGCCGCCGCGCTTCCCGGTCTGGGGCGATACCTGGGGGGACGTCGAGATCCTCGAGAAGGCCCCGGCGCAGAAGCTCTCCGACCAGGGCGGCGCGGCAGTCTACCGCCAGCGCCTGGTGCTGACGCCCTGGAAGACCGGCCGCCTCGCCCTGCCGCCCGCCGTGGTCGCGGTGCCGCTCGCCGAGCGCACGGTCGAGGCGCGGACGCCTTCCGATCTCGCGCTCGATGTCGTCTCCGTGCTGCCGCAGTCAAAGCCGGGCGAGGCGCCGCCCGGTCCCAAAGGGCCCGCGCCCATGGTCCCGCTCCCCATCGGCAGCCGCTTCTGGTGGACGGCGGGCGGCCTCGCCGCCGCCTGCGCCGCCGCGGGCGCGCTCCTCGCCTGGCGGCGCCGGCGGGCGTCGCTCCCGGCAGCGGGCGCGCCGGCGCTGCCGCCCTACGAGGCGCTGCTCGCCGAGCTCGGCCGGCTGAGCTCGGCGCTGCAGTCGGCATCGCAGTCGGGCGACTC
>DATBQN010000342.1:0-7017 GCA_036560825.1 Thermoanaerobaculia bacterium | reverse complement strand
GCCCACCGCGACCGCCGCCCGCGACAGCGGCAGGACCTTGTTGCGCTTGCCGCTCGCGTGGCTGGGGTCGGCGATGATCGGCAGGTGGCTGATCCGCTTGACCTCGGGGATCGCCGCCACGTCGAGGGTGTTGCGCGTGTGATCGGCGAAGGTGCGGATGCCGCGCTCGCAGAGGATGACGTCGGGGTTGCCCTGGTCGAGGATGTACTCGGCCGCGAGCAGCAGCTCGGTGACCGTGGCGGTCATGCCGCGCTTCAGGAGGACCGGCCGCCCGCAGGTGCCGGCGCGGCGCAGGAGGGTGTAGTTCTGCATGTTGCGGGCGCCGATCTGGACGATGTCGGAGTGCTCGGCGACGGCGTCGAGGACGTCGATGTCGGTCGCCTCGCTGACCACCGGGAGGCCGGTCTCCTGGCGCACGCGGGAGAGGATCTTGAGGCCCTCGAGCCCCAGCCCCTGGAAGCTGTACGGGCTGGTGCGCGGCTTGTAGGCGCCGCCGCGGAGGATGTGCGCCCCGGCCGCCTTGACGTGGCGGGCGATGCGCAGCGTCTGCTCGTAGCTCTCGACCGAGCAGGGGCCGGCCATCACCACCAGGCCGCGGCCGCCGATGTCGACGCCGCTCACGCGGACGACGGTCGGAGTGGGCTTGAACTCGTGGGAGACCAGCTTGAACGGGTGGCTGACCCGGATCACCTCGATGACGCCCGGCAGGTTCTCGAAGATGCCGCGCTCGATCTCGCCCAGGTTGCCGGTGATGCCGATCGCGGTGCGCTGGGCGCCGGGGATCGGATGGGCCTTGAGCCCCTTGGCCTCCACCCGCCGCACCACCCCCTCCACCTGCTCCGGCGTGGCGTTCATCTCCATTACGATCAGCATGTCGCGAGCTCCGGGAGGGCCGTCCGTTTTCGTCTGGAACGGCGCTCGGTTATCATAGCAGAGCCCAGGGAGACCTCCCGATGACCGATGCCTTTCGGAACGCCCCTCGCGCGGCGCTCGCCGGCACCCTCGCGATGGCCGCAGTCATGGCGCTGCTCGCGGCCGCGCCCCTCCTCGCCTACCGGATCGTCTTGAAGGACGGCTCGACGGTGATGGCGCGGGACAAGTACAAGATCTCCGGCGCGCGCGCCCTGATCACCCTCCCCAACGGCACCCAGAGCTTCCTCAACGCGTCGCAGATCGACGTCGCCAAGACCGAGGAGGCGAACCACGTCGACTACGGCAACGCCGTGGTGATCGACAACGGCCAGCCCAAGGCCAACGCGCCGCCGCCGCCGCCCCGCGAGCGCACCCTCGCCGACCTCATCGAGAGCCGCGAGGCGCAGCCGCGCGACCTCCCCTCCGCCCGCCGCGAGGCGAAGCGCGAGGCGGCCGGCACGCTCGCCAGGACCAAGGCCGGCTTCCTGGACCTCGCGAACCTGCCGCGCAAGCCGTTCGCGCAGCTCGACGCCGCGGCCGAGCTGCAGCAGTTCTTCCACCACCAGGGGATCGAGGACGTCGAGGTCTATCAGGGGAGCGAGCCCGACCGGCCGCTGCTCGAGATGGCCGCCAACTCCGAGGCGGGGGTCTTCCGCGGCATCACGGTGGCGGCCAACGCGCTCCTCCGCATCCGCGACGCCCATCCGCGGGTGGGGAGCCTCGAGCTGGTGATGACGACGCCCACCAAGGAGCGCGCCGGACAGTTCGTGTTGACGCCGCAGGCCGCCGCGGGGCTGGTGGCGAAGACCGTCGAGGTGTCGTCCTTCTTCCTCAACAACGTCGAGTTCTAGCGCCATGGCGGTCGCCGGCCCGGGGAGGACCGCGCCCGCGACCGTCCGCCTCGCCGACCGCACCTGGTGCGAGGTGGCGGCGCTCGATCGCGCCCGCGCCGTGGCCCTCCTGCCGGTCGGCGCGGTCGAGGCGCACGGCCCCCATCTGCCGCTGGGGACCGACGGCATCCTCGCCGAGGCGATGGCCGAGGCGGCGGCGCGGCGCCTCGCCGCGCGCGGCCTCGTCCCGCTCCTCCTCCCGACGCTCCCCTACACCGCGGCGCCCTTCGCCGAGGCCTTCCCCGGCACGCTGTCGGTGCCGCCCGCGGCGATCGCGGCGATCGTCGCGGGGATCGGCCGCGCGCTCGCCGACTGGGGAGTGCCGGTCCTCGCCGTCGCCAACGCCCACCTCGACCCGGCGCACCTCTCCTCGCTCCACGCCGCCGCCGAGGAGCTCCGCGCCGAGGGCCGGCCGGCGGTCGCCTTCCCCGACCTGACGCGCAAGCCCTGGGCGCTCCGCCTGGGCGACGAGTTCCGCTCCGGAGCCTGCCACGCCGGCCGCTTCGAGGGCTCGATCGTCCTCGCCGCCCGCCCCGACCTGGTGCGCGACGACGTCCGCTGCAGCCTCCCCGAGAACCCGTCCTCCCTCTCCCGCGCCATCCGCGCTGGCCTCACCACCTTCGCCGAAGCCGGAGGCCCCGACGCCTACTTCGGAGCCCCCGCGGAGGCGACGCGAGAGGAGGGCGAGGCGACGATCGAGGTGCTGGGGGAGATTCTGGAGGAGGCGGTGGTGGAGGCGATGGGGTAGAAGGCGGCCGGCTTAGCAGCCGAGATCACGCCTGAGCTGATCGAGGGGAATCGTTCCGTGTTTCTTGATTTCGCGCAGAGCAGCGCGCGCGTCGCGCAGGTCCTGCTTGTCTTCCAGCGCCTGCAGGCGGGCGAGATCCTCGAGCGGAATGATGGCGACCAAGTCCTTGCCTCGCCGCGTCAACACCACTCGCTCTTTCCCGCTGGCGACCCGGTTCAGGGTGTCGCCGAATCTCTCGCGGGCTTTGGTGGTCGTCAGCTTAATCATGATCGCCACCCGGCGAGCCGCCTCAGCTCCGCGGCATCGAGGCTTCGGCTTTCACTTCGCCTTTGCTCCCTGACTCTCGCGGCTCGTCCTGCAGCTCGACTGGCGTTAGGACAGGATGGCGAGATCGCAGCCCGCACCGGCGTCCACATCGTCCTCCAGCCGCGCATGGGCCGCAAACCAGTCCTTCGTCAGCTGTCGCTTCATAGTCGTCTCCGCTCCCGAGACAAAATATATATCCATACGTTGGCCCAGCACCGGCCGAGCCGGCGCGGCGTCGCTCGCCTTGACACGACTCTCCCCCGGCTCTAACGTCGCGCCGTGATCCTCGAGGGGCGGTCGGCGGTGGTGACGGGCGGAGGTCGCGGGATCGGCGCCGCGGTGGCTCGGGCGCTGGCGGCGGAGGGCGCTGCGGTGATGGTCGCGGCGCGCACGGCGAGCGAGGTCGAGGCCGTCGCGGCGGAGCTCGTGGCGGCAGGGCACCGCGCCTTCGCGGCGACCTGCGACGTCACCGATCCCGCCTCCGTCGCGGCGCTCGCCGAGGCCGCCGCGGAGCGCCTTGGCGGCGTCGACGTCCTCGTCAACAACGCCGGCGTCGCCCCTTCGGCGCCGCTCAAGTCGATCACCCTCGACTCCTGGAACGGCACCTTCGCGGTCAACGCGACCGGCACCTTCCTCTGCACGCAGGCGTTCGTGCCGGGGATGGTCGGGCGCGGCTGGGGGCGGGTCGTCAACGTCGCCTCGATCGCCGGGCGCACCGGCGCCCCGTACATCGCGGCCTACGCGGCCTCGAAGCACGCGGTCCTCGGCTTCACGCGCTCGATCGCCGCCGAGCTCGCGACGGCCGGGGTGACGGTCAACGCGGTCTGCCCCGGCTACGTCGACACCCCGATGACCGAGGCGTCGATCGCGCGCATCGTCGAGAAGACCGGCCTGCCGCGCGAGAAGGCGGAGGCCGCGGTCCTCGCCACCTCGCCGCAGAACCGCCTCCTCGATGCGGAGGAGGTCGCCTATCTCGTCGTCGCCCTCTGCCATCCGCTCGCCCGGAGCGTCAACGGCCAGGCGCTCGTCGTCGACGGCGGGAGCCTGCTGTCGTGACGGAATCCGGAGCGCTGCCCGTCCCCATCAACCCCGAGTCGCTCGGGGCGCCGCGCGGCTTCTCGCACGGCATGCTGGCGCCGGCCGGCGGCAGGCTCCTCTTCGTCGCCGGACAGATCGCGGTGGACCGCGACGGGCGGCTCGTGGCGGACGACTTCCCGCGCCAGTTCGCCCGCGCGCTCGAGAACGTCCTCGCCGTGGTGCGCGAGGCGGGCGGCGGCCCCGAGCACGTCGTGCGCTTGACCGTCTACGCGACCGACAAGCGGCGATATCTGGAGAGCCTCGCGGCGGTGGGGGAGGGCTACCGGCGGGTGATGGGCCGGAGGTACCCGGCGATGGCGCTCGTCGAGGTCGCCGGCCTCCTCGAGCCGGGAGCGCTCGTCGAGATCGAGGGGACGGCGGTGGTGCCGTGACGGTTCGAGACCTTCAGGTCCGGCGATGAAGATAAGCTCTGTCATTCTGAGCGAAGCGAAGAATCTGGGGGCGGGAAGGCCGAGCACGAGATACCCCCGCCCAGATCCTTCGCTTCGCTCAGGATGACAGTCGAATGATCGAGGCGAAGTCTCGCCGTTTGATTGAGACGGAGCCGCCTAGGAGCCTGTGCCGATCGAGCCCAAGAGCTTCCGCTACGAGCACGACGCCGCGACCGGCGTCGCGACGGTCACCCTCGACCGGCCGGCGCGGCTGAACGCCCTCACCTTCGAGATCTACGAGGAGCTCGAGGCGACCTTCCGCGCCCTCGACGTCGAGCCCGGCGTGCGCTCGATTCTCCTCACCGGCAACGGCCGCGCCTTCTCCTCGGGCGGCGACGTCGAGGACATCATCGGGGCGCTCTTCGCGCGCGACTACGTGGGGCTCCTCGACTTCACGCGCCGGACCGGCGCGCTCATCCTCGCCATGCTGCGCTGCCGGCGGCCGATCGTGGGGGCCTTGAACGGGCTCGTCGCCGGCGCCGGCGCTGTGATCGCCGCGGCGTGCGACATCCGCATCGCGGCGGACTCGGCGAAGATCGCCTTCCTCTTCACCAAGGTGGGGCTCTCGGGCGCCGACATGGGCGCCTCGTGGCTGCTGCCGCGCCTCGTGGGGATGGGGCGCGCCATGGAGCTCCTGATGACGGGCGATTTCGTCGACGCCCAGGAGGCGCACCGCATCGGCCTCTACAACCGCGTGGTGCCGGCGGAGGGGCTCGCCGCCGAGGCGCGCGGCTGGGCGGAGCGGCTGGCGCGCGGCCCGGCGTTCGGCCTCGAGGTGACGAAGAAGCTCGTCCTCCGCGAGGCGGCCCTCGATCTCGAGTCCGCCCTCGCCGTCGAGGTCGAGATCCAGGCCGCCTGCATGCTCGATCCCGACTTCCGCGAGGCCTACGAGGCCTTCCGCGCCAAGCGCGCGCCGCGCTTCCGATGAGCCGCCGGTGGCCGGAGCGCGGCGGTCGGCGCGGGACGGGCGGAATCGCGGACTGCTCGGACTGCTCTTCCTCCGCGGAGCGTCCCGCGCCGATCCTCGCGTTCCCCTTCGCCCGGAGGGCTTCCCGAGAGAACCCTGGGCTTCCTGCTCTCGCGCCAGGCTTCCCGCGCCGATCCTGGCCTTCTTTTTCGTGCGGAAGCCTTCCCGAGCGGATTTACGGCTTCCTTTTTCATCTTCCGGGCTTCCCGCGATGATTCTGGCCTTCCTTTTCATCTTCCGGGCTTCCCGAGCGAATTCTGGCCTTCCTTTTCGTCTGCAAGGCTTCCCGCGACGATTTTCGCCTTCCTTTTCGCCTGCAAGGCTTCCCGAGCCGATTTACGGCTGCCTTTTTCATCTTCCGGGCTTCCCGCGATGATTCTGGCCTTCCTTTTCATCTTCTGGGCTTCCCGAGCGAATTTACGGCTTCCTTTTTCATCTTCCCGGCTTCCCGAGCGAATTCTGGCCTTCCTTTTCGCCTGCAAGGCTTCCCGCGGCGATTCTGGCCGTCTTTTTCATCTTCCGGGCTTCCCGAGCGAGCTCCCGGCTTCCCGCGCGGGGTTCCCAGGCTCGCGACCATGACGCCCGACCTCGCCCCCATCCGCGCCTTCCTCGACGACCGCCATCACGCGATCGCGGAGGAGGCCGGCCGCTTCGCGGCCGAGCGGATCGCGCCGCTCCCCGAGCCCCCGGACGACGCTGCGGCCCGCGTCCAGGCGCGCGAGATCCTCGGCCTCCTCGGCGCGTCCGGCCTCCTCCGCCACGCGATCCCCGCGGTCCCCGCCTCGTGGGGCGGCCACCGCGACGAGCCGGACCTCCGCGCCTGCTGCCTCGTCCGCGAGGCGCTCGCCGCGGCCTCGCCGATCGCCGACGTCGTCTTCGCCATCCAGGCCCTGGGGTCGATGCCGATCACCCTCGCCGGCTCGGACGCCCTCCGCGAGCGCTGGCTCCCCGAGATCGCCGCCGGCCGCGCCATGGCCGCCTTCGCCATGACCGAGCCCGAGGCCGGCTCCGACGTCTCGAGCCTCGCGACGACCGCGCGCCGCGACGGCAACGCCTACGTCCTCGACGGCAGGAAGAGCTTCATCTCGAATGCGGGGATCGCCGACCTCCATGCCGTCTTCGCGGCGACCGATCCGGCGGCGGGCAACCGTGGCATCACCTGCTTCCTCATCCCCGCCGGAGCTCCCGGTCTCCGCTTCGGCGGAGCCCAGGTCCTCTCCGCCCCGCACCCGCTGGGCGAGCTCGTCTTCGAAGGCTGCCGCGTGCCGGAAGAGAACCGGCTGGGTGGAGAAGGCGAGGGATTCAAGGTAGGGATGCGCACGCTCGACCGCCTCCGCCCCACCGTCGCCGCCGCCGCCTGCGGGATGGCCGCGCGAGCGCTGGCGGAAGCCCTCGCCCACGCCCGCCGCCGCCGCCAGTTCGGTAAGACCCTCGCCGAGCACCAGCTCATCCAGGAGAAGCTGGCCATTGCCGCCACCGACTTGACCGCCGCCCGCCTCCTCACCTACCGCGCCGCCTGGGAGCTCGACCACGGAGCCCCTCGGGGAACCGTCGAGAGCGCCATGGCGAAAGTCTTCGCCACCGAGACCGCCCAGCGAGTCATCGACGCCGCGATCCAGATCCTCGGCGGCCGCGGCGTGCTGGCGGAGAATCCGGTCGAGCGGT
>DATBQN010000341.1:0-5588 GCA_036560825.1 Thermoanaerobaculia bacterium | reverse complement strand
GTCATCCCTCCCATCGATCGAAAGCGAAGCGCGAAAGCGAAGCGCCCTCCCCGGAAACGGCGGGAGGGCGCGGGCGAGGCGCGGGCGGGCTCGGGACCTACCCGATCTTCGACAGCACCGAGTAGAGCGGCAGGTACATGGCAGCGACGATGGTGCCGATGACGACACCCAGGATGGTGATCATGATCGGCTCGAGGAGCTTCATGAGGCCGGCCACCGCGGTGTCGACCTCCTCCTCGTAGAAGTCGGCGATCTTCGACAGCATCTGGTCGAGGGCGCCGGTCTGCTCGCCGACGTTGATCATCTGCACCACCATCGGCGGGAAGACCTTGGTGTCGCCCAGCGGCTCGGAGAGGGTCTTGCCCTCTTCGACCGCCTTGCGGACCGCCATCACGGCGTCCTCGATGATGGCGTTGCCGGCGGTCTTGGCGGTGATCTCGAGGCCGTCCAGGATCGGCACGCCGGAGGAGGTGAGGGTGGCGAGCGTGCGGCAGAAGCGGGCGACGGCGATCTTGCGCAGCAGCATGCCGATCACCGGGATCTTGAGGAGCGCGCCGTCGATCACCCGCCGGCCGCGGTAGGTCTTGTGGTAGCGCGCGATGGCGACGCCGGCGGCGATCAGGGCGGGGATGATGAACAGGATGTAGCGCGCCACGAAGTTCGACGACCCGATGACCATGCGGGTGAGGAACGGCATCTCGCCGCCGAGGCCGGCGAAGAGGGCGGCGAAGACCGGGATGACCTTCCACAGGATGACGAAGACGACGCCGGCGGCGATGACGATGATGGTCACCGGGTAGATGAGCGCCGACTTGACCTGGCTCTTCAGCTTGACGACCTTCTCGATGTAGGTCGACAGGCGCTGCAGGATGATGTCCAGGATACCGCCGGCCTCGCCGGCCGCCACCATGTTGACGTAGAGCTCGTCGAACACCTTGGGGTGCTTCTTCATCGCTTCGGCGAGCGCCGAGCCGGACTCGACGTCGGTCCGCACCTGCTTGATCATCGCCTGGAAAGCGCGGTTCTCCTCCTGGTCGCCGAGGATCTCCAGGCACTGGACGAGCGGCAGGCCGGCGTCCAGCATGACCGAGAACTGGCGCGTGAAGATCGCCACCCGTTTCGAGCCGATGCGCTGCGGGAGGCGGGGCATGAGCTTGATCTCGCGCCCCTTCTCGCGGATGTTGGTGACCTGGATCTGCTGCCGGCGCAGCACCGCCACCGCCGCGTCGCGCGAGTCGGCGAGCAGCTGGCCCTCCTGGGGCTGGCCGGCGCGGGTGCGGCCCTTCCACACGAAACTGGGCATCTCTTAGCTCCTGGCCTCGGCCTGCTGCTGCATCTGCGGTCCGAGCGCCGTGACGCCGCGGGCGATGATCTCCTGCAGCTCGTCCGGGTACGAGGAGCGGGCCATGGCGGTCTGCAGGGAGATCATGCGCTTGAAGTAGAGAGCGGCGAGCGACTGGTTGAAGGTCTGCATGCCGTGCTTGGCCTGGCCGGTCTGCATCATGCCGTAGATCTGGTGGACCTTGTCCTCGCGGATGAGGTTGCGGATGGCGGCGTTGGGCACCAGGATCTCCATCGCCAGGGCGCGTCCCTTGCCGGTGGCGCGCGGCAGCAGCGACTGGCAGAGGATGCCCTCGAGGACGAAGGAGAGCTGGACGCGGATCTGCCCCTGCTGGTGGGCGGGGAAGATGTCGACGATGCGGTTGATGGTCTGCGCCGCGGAGTTGGTGTGCAGGGTGGCGAAGGTCAGGTGGCCGGTCTCGGCGATGCGCAGCGCCGCTTCGACGGTCTCGAAGTCGCGCATCTCGCCGATCAGCACGACGTCGGGGTCCTGGCGCAGCGCCGAGCGCAGGGCGTTCGAGAAGCTGTGGGTGTCGGCGTGCAGCTCGCGCTGGTTGACGATGCACTTCTTGTGGCTGTGCAGGTACTCGACGGGGTCCTCGATCGTCACGATGTGCTCGTGGCGCTCGCGGTTGACCTTGTCGAGCATCGCGGCGAGCGTCGTCGACTTGCCCGAGCCGGTGGGGCCGGTGACGAGGATGAGCCCGCGCGGCTTCTCGCACAGCCGCTCGACCACCGTCTGCAGCCCGAGCTCGCGGAAGCCGCGGATCTCGTAGGGGATCTGGCGGAAGGCGGCGGCAATGGCGCCGCGCTGGTGGAAGACGTTGGCGCGGAAGCGGGCGAGCCCCTTGATGCCGAAGGAGAAATCGATCTCCAGGTTCTCCTCCAGCCGGTGCTTCTGGTTGTCGGTGAGGATCGAGTAGGCGAGCTGCTTGGTCTCGGTCGGCGTCATCGGCGGCGAGTTGAGCGCCTTCAGGACGCCGTCGACGCGGATCTGCGGCGACGAGTTGGTGGTGATGTGGAGGTCGGAGCCCCCCTGCTCCACCATCGCTTTCAAAAGCTGATTGAGGGTCGGCGGCATCGCGCGCGCTCCTACAGTACTGGCTGAAAAATCTTGTCCGCAAGTTTACACCAAGCCGACAGATAGAAGGAAGAGAATAAGGTGAAGGGAGGACGGGAAACCCTGCGATATCCTGGAATCCGATGAGCGAGCCGGCCGGACATCACGAGGAGGAGGTCCTCGGCAAGGCCTACGACGCGCGCCTCATGCGGCGGCTCCTGGGGTATCTCCGCCCCTATCGCCTGATGACCGCGACGGCGCTCGTCCTCATCCTCCTCTCGGCCGGCCTGCAGCTGGTCGGGCCGCTGGTCACCGCGGTCGCCCTCGACCTCTTCGTCCGCCCCCCCAACTCGGCCTCCCCCTCGGCGGCCTCGGTCTGGGTGGCGGGCCTGCTGACCGCCCGCGGCATCGATCCCGCGTCCCTCGGGATGCGCGGCCTCGCCGCCTGCGCCATCGTCTATCTCGCCTCCGTCGTCCTCACCTTCGGCGTGCTCTACGGCGAGAGCTACGTCATGCAGATGATGGGGCAGTACATCATGAACGACCTGCGGCGCGAGATCTTCGAGAAGCTCCAGCGCCTGCAGATCTCCTACTTCGACCGCAACCCCATCGGCCGCCTGGTGACGCGGGTGACGACCGACGTCGACGCCTTGAACGAGCTCTTCACCGCCGGCATCGTCGCCATCGTCGGCGACGTCATGCTCCTCGCCGGCATCGTCGCCGTCCTCTTCTGGCTCGACTGGCGCCTGGCGATCGTCGCCTTCTCGATCATCCCGCTCCTCATCGGGCTGACCGCGTGGTTCAAGGTCCGCGTGCGCGACAGCTTCCGCGACGTGCGGGTGCGCATCGCGCGCATCAACGCCTTCCTCCAGGAGCACATCACCGGCATGCACGTGCTCCAGCTCTACAACCAGGAGGCGCGGGCGTTCGCCGAGTTCTCGCGCATCAACGACTCCCACCGCGTCGCCAACGTGCGCTCGATCTTCTACTACGCCGTCTACTACCCCGGCGTCGAGCTGATCACCGCGGCGGGGAGCGGGCTCCTGCTCTGGTACGGCGGCGGCAAGGTCGTCCAGGGGGCGATCTCGGTGGGCGGCCTCATCGCCTTCATGCAGTACGCGCAGCGCTTCTACCAGCCGCTCTCCGACCTCTCGGACAAGTACAACATCCTGCAGGCGGCGATGGCCTCCTCGGAGCGCATCTTCCACCTCCTCGACACCCCGGTCGAGATCGCCGCGCCGGCGTCCGCCTACGCGCCGCTCCGTGCCGCGGGCGAGATCGAGTTCGACCACGTCGTCTTCGCCTACAAGGCGGACGAGCCGGTCCTCAAAGACGTCTCCTTCCGCGTGCGGCCGGGTGAGACGCTCGCCGTCGTCGGCCACACCGGCGCCGGCAAGAGCACCCTCGCCAACCTCCTGCTGCGCTTCTACGACGTGCAGCGCGGCGCCGTCCGCGTCGACGGCGTCGACGTCCGGGAGTGGGACCTGACGCGGCTGCGGCGCTCGGTCGCGCTCGTCCTCCAGGACGCCTTCCTGTTCTCCGGGACGATCGGCGCCAACATCCGGCTGGGCGACTCCGGGATCGACGACGCGCGGCTGCGCTGGTCGGCGGCCGAGGTCCACGCGCTGCCCTTCATCGAGCGGCTGCCGGCGGGGCTCGACTCGCCCGTCCGCGAGCGCGGCGCCGGCCTCTCGGTGGGCCAGAAGCAGCTCATCGCCTTCGCCCGCGCGCTCGCCTTCGACCCCCGCATCCTCATCCTGGACGAGGCGACCTCGTCGATCGACACCGAGACCGAGCAGCTCATCCAGCAGGCGCTCGAGCGGCTCCTCGTGGGCCGCACGAGCATCGTCATCGCCCACCGCCTGTCGACCATCCAGCGCGCCGACCGCATCCTCGTCCTCCACCGCGGCGAGGTGCGCGAGCAGGGGACGCACCAGGAGCTGCTCGCCCTCCGCGGCATCTACTACAAGCTCTACCTGCTGCAGTACAAGGATCAGGAAGCGGCGGTAGGGCGGGTGGCAGAGGACGCGCGTCCGGAGATTCCCGCCGGCGCCGGCCGGGCGCCGTAGCCGCGTCCTCGCACCAGGAGCCCGGCCACGGGTCCTGCCCCGCGCGGTATCCTCTTTAGGTGCCGTTGCAGCTCTCGCTGTTCGATTCCCGGCCTCCGTTTTCGGAGCCATCGGAGCCGCCGGAGTCGCCCGTCGTCGTCGCGCGCGGGCCTCGCGCCGCCGAGGCGCTGCTGCTCGGCGGCATCGAGGCCCTCCTCGACGAGGCGGCGCGGGACCCCGCCCTCCTCGCCCTGCCGGTGCGGATCGTCGTCCCCTCGCGGAGCCTGCGCGAGCACGTCGCCGCGGCCCTCGCGGCGCGGCGCGGCCGCGGGGCCGCCGGGGTCGTCGTCCAGACGCTCCACGGCCTCGCCTGCGAGGTGCTGGCGCGCTCCGGCGAGGCGGCGCCCCGCGGACGGCACCTCTTCGACCTCCTCGCCCAGCGCTTCGCCCGGCTCGAGCCGGCGCTCTCCCGGCCGCTCGACGGCCTGGTCGACGGCTACGGCGCCGTCGCCGGCAGCGTCCGCGACCTGCTCGACGCCGGCCTTACCGCCGAGCACGCCGAGGCCGCCGAGGAGGCGCTCGCCGCCGGCGGCCAGCGCGCTTCGCGCGCTGCGATCGACCGCGCGCGGGCCCTCGTGCGCGTCGCGGCGCGGGTCGACCGCGCCGCCGAGCGCCTGCCGATCGGCCGCGTCTCTCACCTCTTCCGCCGCGCCGTCGAGCGCCTCGCCGCCGATCCCGACGCCGCCCTCTCCGCCCGCGCGCTCTGGGTCCACGGCTTTGCCGACGCCACCGGCGTGGCGACCGACCTCCTGGCGCGCCTCCTCCGGCGGCCCGGGGCCCGGCTCGTCCTCGACCGCCCGCCCGATCCTGGCCGTCCCGGTGCCGCGGAGGGCGCCTTCACCGAGCGGCTGAGCCAGGCGCTCGCGCCGGGCGCCCGGCTCGACGCTCCGCCGCCGCTGCCGGCGCTGGCGACGGAGGGCCGCTCCACCGCGTCTCCTGCCCTCTTCATGGCCCCCGGCGCGGAGGCCGAGGCGCGGGAGGTGGCCGTGCGGATCGGCGCGCTCCTCGATTCGGGTGCGATAGCCGAGCGGATCGGCGTCGTGGCTCGCGACCTCTCGCCCTACAGGCGGGCCCTCCGC
>DATBQN010000340.1:0-4405 GCA_036560825.1 Thermoanaerobaculia bacterium | reverse complement strand
AGAACAGGAAGTAGTACGCCAGCTCGGCGCAGTGGCCGAGGAGCGCGTCCTCGAAGATCTGGCGCCAGATGCGGAGGACGAGCTCCCGCCAGGAGAGGCCCGCCCGCGTCCACAGCGACATCGCCACAGCCTATCAATCCGCTTGCGCGGGCTGGTCGTCTGACGAGACGGCACGCTCTGCTAGAGTTCCTGGCCGCGCCCAATGAGCGAGAAGATGAGCGGGAAGAAGAAGGAGCGACGCGAGGACCCCGCGCAGCGGGTGGAGACGCTGCGGGCGGCGATCCGCCACCACGACTATCTCTATTACGCCAAGGACGCGCCGGAGGTCTCGGACGAGGAGTACGACCGGCTCTACCGCGAGCTCGTCGCCCTCGAGGAGCGCCACCCCGACCTCCTCACCCCCGACTCCCCCACCCAGCGGGTGGCCGGGCAGCCCGTCTCCAGCTTCCCTACCGTCGAGCACCTGGCGCCGCTCCTCTCGCTCGATTCCGACCGCGAGGAGTCGGCCCTCCTGCGCTTCGACGAGCGGGTGCGCAAGGGCTTGGGGGTCGAAGCGGCGGCGGCCGCCAGCTACGTCCTCGAGCCCAAGCTCGACGGCGCCTCGGTCGAGCTGGTCTACGAGCGCGGCGTCCTCGTCCGCGCCTCGACCCGCGGCGACGGCACCAAGGGCGAGGGGGTGACGGAGAACGTGCGCACCATCGCCGCGGTGCCGCTCCGCCTGCGCGAGCAGGAGCGGCGAGCCCCCGCGGTGCTCGCCGTGCGCGGCGAGATCATCATGCGCGCGGGGCCGTTCGAGGCCCTCAACGAGCGCCTCATGGCCGAGGGCAAGGAGCCCTTCGCCAACCCGCGCAACGCGGCGGCCGGGGCGCTCCGCCAGCTCGATCCCAAGCTCACCGCCGCGCGCCCGCTCGATCTCTACGCCTACGACATCCTCTCCCCTCCCGGCACCGAAGCCGGCATCGCGACCCAGTGGGAGGTGCTCGCCGCCCTCCGCGGCTGGGGGTTCCGCGTCAGCGACCTCGTGCGCCGGGCGGCGACCGTCGCCGAGGTCCTCGGCTTCCACGCCGACCTCCAGGCGCGCCGCGACGATCTCGGCTACGAGATCGACGGCGTCGTCATCAAGCTCGACGACCTCGCCCTCCGCGACCGCCTGGGCTGGACCTCGCGCCACCCGCGCTGGGCCTTCGCCTTCAAGTTCCCGCCGCGCAAGGAGGTCACCCGCATCCTCTCGATCGTGCCGAGCGTCGGCCGCACCGGCGTGGTGACCCCGGTCGCCCTCATGCTGCCGGTCGAGATCGGCGGCGTCACCGTGGCGCGCGCCACCCTCCACAACCGCGAAGAGGTGGCGCGGAAGGACGTGCGCGAGGGCGACCGCGTGCGCGTGCAGCGGGCGGGCGACGTCATTCCGCAGGTGATCGAGCGGCTGATCGAGGCCGACGACGCGGACCGCGAGCGCGCTCCCGAGTGGCGCATGCCGGAGCGCTGCCCCTCCTGCGGCACGCCGCTCGTCGAGCGCGGCCCGTTCACCGTCTGCCCGAACGGCTTCGAGTGTCCGGCGCAGCTCGCCGGCCGCATCATCCACCTCGGCAGCCGGCAGGCGCTGGACATCGAAGGAATGGGCGAGGAGAGCGCCAAGCTCTTCGTCGCGCACGGCCTGGTGCGCCAGCTCCCCGACCTCTTCGAGCTGCGCGCCGACCAGCTCGTCGAGCTCGAGGGCTTCGCCGAGAAGTCGGCCGGGAAGCTCGTGGAGAACCTGGCGAAGGCGTCCCGCACGACCCTGCCGCGGTTCCTCTACGGCTTAGGCATCCCCGAGGTCGGCGTCACCGTGGCGCGCGACCTGGCGCGCCACTTCGGCTCCTTCGCCGCCTTCCGGGCGGCGAGCGGCGAGGAGCTCCAGGAAGTCGCCGGCGTCGGTCCGCGGATGGCCGAGCAGATCACCGCCTTCTTCGCCGAGCCGCGGAACGCCGCGATCCTCGACGAGCTCCTCACCAAGGTCGAGGTCGAGTCGACCGCTCCCGCCCCGCGAGCCCAGGCCGCCGCGCCGCTCCCTCTCGCCGGCAAGAAGCTCGCCTTCACCGGCGGCCTCTCCCAACTGTCCCGCGAGGAGGCCAAGGAGCTCGTCGAGTCGCTCGGCGGGCGCGTCGTCGGCTCGGTCAGCAAGGCGACCACCTACGTCGTCGTCGGCGAGGACCCCGGCTCCAAGGCCGACGACGCCCGCAAGCTCGGCGTCGAGACCCTCGAGGAGGACGCCTTCCTCGTCCTCCTCCGCCAGGCCGGCGCGAAGGTCTGAGCCGGACTCTTTTTCATCCCGCGGCAAGGTAATCCCCTCGTTTTCCGTCCTTAGAGATCGGGGAGCTCGGGGCCGATCCAGGCCTATCTCCCAACTTATAAGGAGGAGGTCTTGCCAACATCCTTACTTTTGATCGAGAATGTAAGGCAGGAGGTTCTGACGATGATCCTGTCTGCCGCTAAGCTGACCGACAAGCATCAGATAACGATTCCCGCCGAGGTGAGGCGCCGGCTGGGCCTGGCGGCGGGCGACGTCGTGATTCTCGCTCTGGAAGCCGATCAGGTCGTGCTGCGCGCAGAGCGCGGCGGATGGACCCAGTCGAGCCGCGGCCTCGGGGCCGAGCTGTGGCGACGCGAGGGCGGCGGCGAGGCGGCGATCGAGCGCGAGCGGGAGTCTTGGGAATGAAGGGGGCGGCCGAGCAGGCGCCTCTCTTCGGCGTCGACACGATGCTCTTCGTCTACCACTTCGAGGCCAATCCTCGCTTCGGCGCCGCGGCGGAAAGGCTCCTGGCTGCCGCCGAGTCCGGGAGCTGCAGACTGGTCGTTTCGGTGCTCGCCCTGCTCGAGGCGCTGGTGGTGCCCAAGCGGCAGGGCGATGAGACGCTCTGCCGCCGCTATCGGGATCTCTTCGCCGCGTTCCCCAATCTCGCGGTGGTCTCCATCGATCCCCAGCTCGCAGAGGTGGCCGCGGAGCTCAGAGCGGCGCACGGCCTGAGAACGCCCGACGCACTGCACCTTGCGACCGCCCTCCATGCCGGCGCCGCGGCGTTCGTCACCGAGGACAGGCGGCTGCGCGCGGTCTCCGGAATCCGCGTGCTCTCGCTGGACGAGGTGACCTGAGCGCCGGCGCTCAGGGTTCTTCCAAGCTCTCGGGCTTCTTCCGCCGCGCGGACTTTTTCGCGATCTTGGGCTCGCGGCCGGCGGCTTCGCGGGCGGCTTGGGCGAGGGCGTCGAGCTCGGGGACGTCGCGGCCCTTGACCGCCGGCCAGCGGACGCGGCGGCTCTCCATCGCCCGCTCCAGGCGCTGCCAGAGCTCGCGGTTCTGCACCGGGGCGCCTTCCTGGGTCTTCCAGCCGCGCCGCTTCCAGCTCGCGATCCAGTCGGTGGCGCCGTTCCTCAGATAGTCGGAGCCGGTGTGGAGGGCGACCTCCGCTCCCGCCGGCAGGCTCTCGAGGACGGTGGCGGCGCCGAGGAGGTCGAGGCGGTTGGAGGTCGTCGGCCTCTCGCCGGCGGCGAGGACGCGCTCCTCGCCGCCTCGCCGCACGAGCGCCGCCCAGCCGCCATTGCCACCGGCACAGGAGACGCGGAGGAATGCCTCCACCTCGGCCGGGTGGCTCGCCGGCCTCGCCTCGGGCGTCACCCCGCCCAGGAGCTTCGCCCGCGCCGCGGTGGCCAGGCGGTCGGCGCGCTCGTTGTAGCGGTCCCCCGAGTGGCCGCGCACCCACTCCCAGCCCACCTCGTGCGCGGTGGTCAGCTCCGCCAGGCGGCGCCAGAGGTCCTCGTTCTGGAGCGTGCCGTCCTTGCGCCGGAAGCCGCGCGCCACCCACCCCGGCAGCCACTCCGTCACCCCGCGGCGGAGGTACTGCGAGTCGGTCAGCAGGCGCACCCGGCAGCGCACCTTGAGCGCCTCGAGGGCGCGGATGGCGGCGGTCAGCTCCATCCGGTTGTTGGTGGTGAACGGCTCGGCGCCCGAGAGCTCCTTGTCGCGGCCGCCGGCCGCCTCGAGCAGCACGGCCGCCCAGCCACCCGGCCCCGGGTTGGGGTCGGCGCCGCCGTCCGTGTAGATGGTGACCCGCGGGAGGGTCGCGGGAGGCTCGGGGCTTTCAGGAGTGTCGTGCATGCTGCCCGTATTCTGCCCCAACCCGGTCGCTGGCGCTGGGACGAGACCGGGAGCGCCATGCGGCAGCGCCGGTCCACGCAACGAGGAGGAGCACGCACGGGCTCACGGGATAGCGCATGCGATTCCCCTCGGTGCCGTCCGTCAGGCACGGGACGACGAGGACCCAGAGGAGCGCCATCGCGGCGAGGAGGGCGATCCATGCGTCCGGCCCTTGGCGCAGCCGCCGTGGGAGGAGGACCGCGAGACCTATCAAGAGGAGGGGCAGGCCCGCGACGG
>DATBQN010000339.1:0-2812 GCA_036560825.1 Thermoanaerobaculia bacterium | reverse complement strand
TCCCGGCCATCCCGCCGATCCGCCTCGTCTGGCACTCGACGCCCGAGGAGCGCGCCCGCATGGCTCGCGCGGCCCGCGACGCCGACCTCCGCCGGCAAAACGACGAGCGCCGGCGCATCGCGGCGCTGCGGCCTCAGCTCGAGGCCTGGTCGCGCCGTTACGAGCCCGCCGCGCGCCCGCTGCGCGCCGCGCTCTCCGAGGCCATCGGCTACCTCGCCCGCGGCCGCGGTCCGGAGTCGCGCACCGTGTGCTACCCGGTCGCCGACGCCCTCCCAGGCCTCGCCGCCCTGCAACGCGCCCCCGACCCGCTCCTCGACCACCGTCTGGCCGCAGCCCTCGCCACCCTCCGCACGGGTACCGAGGCCTGCACCCGCGGGCTCCCCGCGACCGGGCTCCGCTGGCTGCGCGAGGGCGAGAGGCGGCTCGGCGAAGCCGATACCTTTCTTGCCTCCTATCGGAGCTACGCTCTTCCCGTCGAACACGGACAACCGCTCCGGCCCGCCCCTTCGCCGCCCTCTGGCATCGACCTTGCTCCCGTTCTTCGGTCCGGCGAATTGGGCGATTCGTGAACGAGACGAGGGGAGAGACGCAGAGCTGGCCGGCGGTGCTGGCGGAGACGCTGCGCAACTGGAACCTGCACGGCGCCTCGACGCAGAGCGCGGCGCTCGCCTTCTACACCATCTTCTCGCTCGCCCCCGTCCTCGTGGTGGTGATCGCGGTCGCCGGGGCGCTGTTCGGCGCCGACGCCGTGCGCGGGCAGATCTACCGCGAGTTCCAGGGGGTGATGGGCCGGGAGACCGCGGCATTCATCCAGGGCGTGCTGCAGAGCGCCGCCAGGCAGGGGTCGGGGCTCGCAGCCGTCCTCGGAACGGGCACGCTCCTCCTCGGCGCCTCGGCGGTCTTCGTCCAGCTCCAGGAGTCGTTGAACATCGTCTGGGCGGTGGCGCCCAAGCCGGGCGCCGCGCTCACCACCCTGCTCCGCAAGCGCCTGCTCTCCTTCGCGCTCGTCCTCGGGCTCGGCTTCCTGCTCGTCGTCTCGCTCGTCCTCTCGGCCGCCCTCACCGCCTTCGGGAGCTTCCTCGAGGCCCACCTCGACCTCCCCGTCGGGGTGCTGGCGGTCGCCAACGGCGTCATCTCCTTCGTCGTCGTGACGCTCCTCTTCGCCATGATCTACCGCCTGCTCCCGGACGTGAAGCTCACCTGGCGCGAGGTGTGGACGGGCGGCGCGGTGACCGCCCTGCTGATCGCGGGCGGCAAGGCCGCCATCGCCCTCTACCTCGGCCACACCAACATCGCCTCGACCTACGGCGCGGCGGGCTCGCTGGTGGTGATCCTGCTCTGGGTCTACTACTCGTCGCTCGTCTTCCTCCTCGGCGCCGAGCTCACCCGCGTCCAATCGCGCCGCCACCGGAGCCGGCCGGCGAAGCCGGAGGCGGGCGCGGTGCGGGTGCCGGAGGGCACCCGGCCGGTGCCGGGGATGGGCGGCGTGGCTCCGGCGCCGGGCGCGCACGCACCCGAAGGCGGCGGACGTTGACGGCGCGCGCCCTCGCCAGGATCGGCGCGCTGGCAAGAATCGGACTCATCGGGCTCCTCGCAGCCCTCGCCCTCCCCGCCGCGGCCCGCGCCGGCGAGGCGCTGGAGGTCAGGGTCGAGGGCATCGGCGGGGCGCTCAAGAAGAACGTCCTCGCCAACCTGGACATCGAGGAGAGCCGCAAGGACAAGGACCTCGACGAGGGCCGGATCCGGCGCCTGCACGCGCAGGCCACGGAGCAGATCGAGGACGCCCTGCAGCCCTTCGGCTACTACCGCCCGGCCGTCCGCGGCTCGCTCGATCGCCAGGGCAGGACGTGGATCGCGGCGTACGCGATCGACGCCGGGCCGCCGCTCAAGGTCGCCGCGGTCGACGTGCAGGTCCTGGGACCCGGGGCCGACGACCCGGGCTTCGCGCGCCTGCGCGCCAGCTTTCCCCTGCGCCCCGGCGACACGCTGCTCCAGCCCGCCTACCAGGCCGGCAAGCAGGCGCTCGAGGGTTACGCCGCCGCCAGCGGCTACCTCGACGCGAGCTACACCGAGAGCCAGATCCGCATCGACCTCGACCGCTACAGCTCGGACGTCGTGCTCCATTTCGCCAGCGGACCGCGCTACCGCTTCGGCCCGGTGAGCTTTCACCAGAGCTTCCTCGAGCCCGAGGTGCTGTCGAGCTACGTGACCTTCAGGCGCGGCGACCCGCTCGACGCCGGCGAGCTCCTCAAGCTCCAGACCACGCTCTCGGCGTCGAGCTACTTCCAGCGCGTCGAGGTGATCCCGCGGCGCGACCTCGCCTCGGGCACCGAGGTGCCGATCGAGGTCGACCTCACCCCGGCGAAGCGCTTCCGCTACACGGCGGGCGTCGGCTACGGCACCGACACCGGCCCGCGGGTGAGCGGCGGCGTGGAGGTGCGGCGGGTCAACTCGCGCGGCCACCGCGCCGACGTCAAGGCTCGCCTGTCGGAGATCGAGAAGAGCTTCCAGTCCGATTATTACGTTCCCCGCGCCTTCTCGAGCACCGATCTCCTGACCTACACGCTGGGCTACGCCGACCTCCACCCGCAGACCAGCGAGAGCCGCAGCTTCATCGCCGGGGCGTCGGACGCCCGCGCGCTCGGCCGCTGGCGGCAGGCGTTCGGGCTCAGCTTCACGCGCGCCGACTTCAAGGTGGGGAGCGACGCCGGGATCTCGCGCCTGCTCACCCCCACGGCGAGCTGGACGCGCGTCTTCGCCGACGACCGCATCTACCCCACCCACGGCGAGAAGATCGAGCTCGACCTCGCGG
>DATBQN010000338.1:0-10085 GCA_036560825.1 Thermoanaerobaculia bacterium | reverse complement strand
CCACCACCGACTGCCAGGAGCCGGCGCAGGGCGGCGGCGTCTTCTACGACGACTTCTACCAGTTCACCGCCACCGCGGGGCAGCAGATCGCCGTCTCGCTCTCCTCGCAGATGATCGACACCTACCTGATCCTCCAGGACGGGAGCCACAACTCGATCGTCCAGGACGACGACGGCGGCGGCGGCACCAACTCGCGGGCGTCGTTCACCGTGCCGACCACCGGCACCTATTTCATCGTCGCCTCGAGCGCTCAGAAGGGCGTCACCGGCCCCTACAGCCTGACGCTCTTCTGCGCCGCCGGCGGGGCCTCGACCTGCCCCCATGACGCCAACACCCTCTGCCTCGGCGGCGAGCGCTTCCAGGTGACCGCCAACTTCACGACCCCGCAACAGAGCGGGGCGGCCCAGGTCGTCAAGCTGACCGACGACACCGGCTATCTCTGGTTCTTCAACGCGTCGAACGTCGAGACGGTGCTCAAGGTCTTGAACGGCTGCACGCTGGGCGGTCACTACTGGTTCTTCGCCGGCGGCCTGACCAACGTCTACACGCAGATCCGGGTGACCGACACCACGACCGGCTTCTCCCGCGTCTACACCAACCCGCTCAACGAGGCCTTCCAGCCGATCCAGGACACCAGCGCGTTCCCCGACTGTCCATAGAGCGGAGAACGACGAGGACGGCCTCTCGAACGGTTTACGCCCCGAGCCACGGGCACGATCGCGGCCTCGACGCCGCAGAGGAGACATCGATGGGACTCACAGACCACGGCGTGAAGAACGAAGGCAAGGGCCTCTCCAATCAGGTCAAGGGGAAGGTCAACGAGGTGGCGGGCGCCGCGACCGGCAACCTCGGGCAGGAGATCAAGGGCAAGGTGCAGAAGAACGTCGGCAAGGCGCAGGAGAAGGTGGGCCGCGCCGAGGAGAGGGCCGGCGAGTAGGCGAGCCCGAACAGCCACTGCAACTCTTTCAGAACGCCGTCCATCGGGCCGTCTATCGGGCCATACCGGTGGGCGGCGCTCGCGCGTTCAGGGCCGAGCACCGCCCGTCAGCTCGCCGCGGATCACCGTCACCGCCTGCCCGCCGAGCTTCACGCGCTCCCCCGCCGTCTCGACCCTCACCACGCCGCCGCGCGCCGATGCCTGGTAGGCGACGAGCGGGTTCCTGCCCAGCTTGGCGCTCCAGTAGGGGCCGAGGCAGCAGTGGGCCGAGCCGGTGACGGGGTCCTCGTCGACGCCGGCGGCGGGAGCGAAGAAGCGAGAGACGAAGTCGTAGCCGGGCGTCGCGGCGCGCGCCGTGACCTGAACCCCGCGGTACGGCAGGTCCTTGATGCGCCGCAGGTCGGGCGCTAGGCCGCGCACCGCCGGCTCGTCGGCGAGCTCGGCGACGAGGTCGAAGCGGTTGGCGCCCACCCAGACCGGCTCGGCGCCCAACATCGCGGCGAGATCGGGGATCGGCGAGGCGAGCGCCGACGGCGGCTCGGCCGGGAAGTCGAGCTCGATCCACTCGCCGCGGCGCGCGGCGCCGAGCCGCCCGGAGAGGGTATGGAAGCCGATCGGCTCCTCCCCGCTCGCCGCCCCGAGCTCCCAGAGGAGGTGCGCCGAGGCGAGCGTCGCGTGCCCGCACAGCTCGATCTCGACCGCCGGCGTGAACCATCGCAGGTCGTACTCCGCCCCGGCGCCGTCCCGCCGCACGAGGAACGCCGTCTCCGCGAGGCTCATCTCCCGCGCCACCGCGAGCATCCACTCGGGCGAAGGAAACGACGGCAGCGGGCAGACGCCGGCCGGGTTGCCGGCGAACGGCCGGTCGGTGAAGGCATCCACCTGATAGATCGCGAGCCCCATGGGTCCTCCGAACGGTCGCCAGCATAGCCCATGGCTCCCGCCTCGTCGCCGCCTCGATTCCGGTTTCCGGTAGACTCTTGCCAGCACGGGAGCTCGGGCTCGCGCCCGCCGTGCCCTCGCCATGTCCCGATCGACCCCCGCCCCCACGGCGTCTCCTGCGGCGGCCGGCGCGCGCTCCGACGGCTTCTCGGAGCTGCTCTCCGGGTTCCGCGACAAGCTCGACCGCGCGCTCGCCGAGTGGATCGAGGCGAAGCGGCGGGCGGTGGCTGTGGAGTCCGCGGGGACGACCGAGGCGGCGGCGATGCTCGAGCTGATCGACGGCGTCGCGTCGCTCACCCGCCACGGCGGCAAGCGCCTGCGCCCTGCCCTCGTCTACTACACCTACCGCGCCTGCGGCGGCCGCTCCGACGCCGCGGCGCTGCCGCTGGCGCTCGCCACCGAGCTCCTCCACACCTATCTGCTCATCCACGACGACATCATGGACCACGCCGAGGTGCGGCGCGGCCAGCCGGCGGCGCACGTGCGCTTCCGCGAGGCCCACCGCGCCCACGGCTGGCGCGGCGACGCGCGCGACTTCGGCGCCTCGGTGGGCATCCTGCTGGGCGACCTCGCCCACACCTGGGCGGTCGAGCTCTTCGCCCAGGCCCTCGTCGATGCTCCCCGGGAGGCCGCGGAGCTCAACCGCTGCTTCTCGGCGATGTGCCAGGAGGTGATCGGCGGGCAGTACCTCGAGCTCCTCGTCGCTCTCCGCGGCGGCACCGCCGAGCAGGCCGGCGCCGAGGAGCTGCTCTCCGTCCTGCGCTTGAAGTCCGGGCGCTACACGGCGGAGCGGCCGATCCAGCTCGGCGCCATCCTCGCCGGCGCCCCGGCGGAGCGGCGGGCGGCCCTCACCCGCTACGGCGGCGCCGTCGGCGAGGCCTTTCAGCTCCAGGACGACCTCCTCGGCATGTTCGGCGACGCCGAGACCCTGGGCAAGCCGGTGGGCGCCGACTTGACCGAGGGGAAGTTCACCTTCCTCGTCTATCACGCCCTCGCCGCCGCGACCCCCGCGGACCGACAGGCGATCGAGGCCGCCTTCGGCCGCCCCGACCTCTCCGGCGAGGAGATCGCGCGCGTGCAGCGCATCCTCGAGACGACGGGCGCGCGGTCGCGGGTCGCCGAGATGATCGACTCGCGCCTCGCCGTGGCGGCCGACGCCCTCGCCGGGCTCGACCTCGCGGACTCCGGGCGCACCTTCTTCCGCGGCCTCCTCGACTACCTGCGGGAGCGCGAGCAGTGAGCGCGCGCCTCGGTCCCTCCCCGGCCGTCGAGCCCGAGCGCTCCGCCAAGGAGCGCGATCCGAACACCGAGCGCGATCGCCCCGAGCGCGAACGCAGTGAGCGCGATCGTAAAGCCGAGCACATCCAGCTCGCCCTCGACCCGCGCATGCAGTGGGAGGCGAACCACTTCGCCGAGTGGAGCTTCGAGCACCGGGCGCTGCCGGAGATCGACTTCGACTCGATCGACACCTCGGTCGAGTTCCTCGGCAAGCGCCTGAGCGCCCCCCTCCTCGTCTCCTGCATGACCGGCGGCACGGCGATCGCCGGCGACATCAACCGCAACCTGGCCGCCGGGGCGGAGGCCGAGGGCGTCGCCGTGGGGGTCGGCTCGCAGCGCAAAGCGTTGGAAGATCCCGCGAAAGCTGATACTTTCCGCGTTCGGGAGGTGGCGCCCACGGTGCCGCTCCTGGCCAACCTCGGGGCCGTCCAGCTCAACTATGGGGTGGGTCTCCCCGAGTGCCGGCGGGCGGTGGAGATGATCGGAGCCGACGCCCTGGTCTTCCACCTCAACCCGCTCCAGGAGGCGATCCAGCCCGAGGGCGACCGCAACTTCGCCGGGCTGCTGCCCAAGCTGGGCGAGGTGGCGCGGAGCCTGCCGGTGCCGGTGATCGCCAAGGAGGTGGGGAGCGGCATCTCGGGGCACGTCGCCCGCCAGCTCGCCGCCGAGGGCATCCGTATCCTGGACACGGCGGGGGTGGGCGGCACGAGCTGGGCCCGGATCGAGGCCGCGCGGGCCGGCGACGTGGCGCTGGGCGAGCTGTTCGCCGGCTGGGGGGTGCCGACGCCGGTGGCCATCCGCCAGCTCGCCGCGATCGGCGGCCTGACGGTGATCGGCAGCGGCGGCCTGCGCACGGGGATCGACGTGGCCAAGGCGCTCGCCCTCGGAGCCGACCTGGCCGGCATGGCGTACCAGTTCCTGGAGGCGGCCACGCAGTCGCCGGAGCGCGTCGCGCAGCGCATCCGGCGCCTCGTCCAGGAGCTCAAGATCTCGATGTTCTGTATCGGGGCCAGGACGATCCCGGAGCTGAAGGCGGCAACGCTCCTCCATAGAAGGCCGGGGACATGAACGAGACGATCGGACCACTCGCTACCACCTTGAGGAAGCCCTCCATGCGCGACGACCTGGTGCGCTCGCTGGTTGCCGGCGAGCTCCGCTTCCACGAGCTGCCGAAGGACCTCTCGCCGCAGGTCGCGGCCGAGATCCGCCGCCAGGCGCTGGCGGTGATGACGAGCTCGCCGCTCCATCACATCGCCCAGCACTCGCTCGACGTCGCCCGCGCCGCCGCCCGCAACTGCGAGAACTTCATCGGCGTCGCCCAGATCCCCATGGGGATCGCCGGGCCGCTCGCCCTCCACGGCAACTACGTCCAGGGCGACGTCTATCTGCCCCTCGCGACCACCGAGGCGGCGCTCGTCGCCAGCACCAACCGCGGCTGCACGGCGATCTGCGCCGCCGGCGGCGCCACCGTCCGCGTCGAGGACGTGGGGATGACGCGGGCGCCCGTCTTCCGCACCTCGGGGATCGCCCAGACGCAGCAGTTCCTGCGCTGGATCGAGGACCACGAGGCGGAGATCCGCCGGGTGGCCGAGTCGACCAGCAGCTATCTGAAGCTCCTCGAGATCCGCCCCTACGCCTTCGGCACCACGGTCTTCCTGCGCTTCCGCTTCGACGCCGGCGACGCCATGGGGATGAACATGGCGACCTTCGCCTGCGACCGCGCCATCTCGGAGCTCATCGAGCCGGCGACCGGCGTCGCCTGCGTCTCGCTCTCGGGCAACTACTGCGCCGACAAGAAGCCGGCGGCGGTCAACTTCCACGAGGGCCGCGGCAAGCGCATCTACGCCGAGGTGATCCTCGAGGCCGACGTGCTCCAGGACATCCTGAAGACCAACGCCAAGGACCTCGTCGAGGTGCAGTACCGCAAGAATCTGCTGGGCTCGATCGCGGCCGGCTCCCTGGGCTTCAATGCCCACTACGCCAACGTCCTCGCCGCCTTCTTCATCGCCACCGGCCAGGATCCCGCGCAGGTGGTCGAGGGCTCGCTCGGCGTCACCTGCATCGAGGCGCGCGACCACGGCGCGGTCTTCGCGTCGGTCTTCCTCCCCGACTGCCCGCTGGGCGCCATCGGCGGCGGCACGGCGCTCGACACCCAGCGCGAGGCGCTGGCGCTCCTCGGCGTCTCGCCCGACGCCGCCCGCCGCGGCGAGGCGGTGCTCCGCCTGGCCGAGATCGTCGGCGGCGCGGTCCTCGCCGGCGAGCTGTCGCTGATGTCGGCGCTCACCTCGCACGACCTGGCGCGCGCGCACGAGAAGCTCGGGCGCGGCGCGCTGCCGCCCGCGGCGCCGCGGCCCACCTGAAGGCGCCGCCTGAGAGCGCCAGCCGACGGCTCGTCGAGGGCTGAGGGGAGCGCGGGGGGGACACCGCTCGCCGTCTCCACCCCCGGCAAGCTCATCCTCATGGGCGAGCACTCGGTCGTCTACGGCCGGCCCGCCCTGGTCTCGGCGATCGACCTCCGCCTGACCGCCCGCTTCACCCCCTCGGCGAGCTCCGGCGCCGGAGTCCGCCTCGAGCTCCCCGGCCTCGGCTGCGAGGCGGAGACCGACTGGGCGGAGATCCGCGGCTACGCCCGCGGGGCGCGCGAGCGCTGGGACGGCTACGCCGCCAGCCCGGACCCGCGATCGTTCCGCGCGCTCCGCGGCGAGGACCCCGTCCACCTGGTCAAGGTGGCGCTGGGGGAGGCGGCGGAATATCTCGATACCAGCGTCCAGACCCGCGCCGAGGGAAACGTAGAAACCGGCGACGGGCCCGGCATGACGCTGCGCATCGACTCCGACCTCCCCCTGGGCTCCGGCTTCGGCAGCTCGGCGGCGGCGGCGGCGGCGGTGGTCGCCGGCTATCTCATGCTCCGGGGCGCCGCGGCGGATCTCGCGACGGTCGAGCGCCTGGTCCACGAGGTCGAGCGCCGCCAGCACGGAACCCCCTCGGGGGTCGACGCGGCGACCGTGCTCCGCGGCGGCCTGCTGTGGGCCGTGCGGCCCCCGTCACCTGATCCAGGGGGCCGCCCCCTCGCGCTCGAGGCCGTCGCCGTGCGCTCCCCCGCCCTCGGGCGCCTGGCGGTGGTCGACACCGGCGCCCCGGCCGAGCCCACGGGGGTGGTGGTGGCGGCGGTCCGCGAGCGCCTGGCGCGGGAGCGCGCCGTCACCGAGCGCCTGCTCGACCGCATGGCCGAGGCGACGGCCGCCTTCCGCGCCGGCCTCGAAGACGAACGCGGGGACGCGGTGGCGCTGCGCGACCGGCTGGCCGAGTTCGAGGGCTGTCTCGAGGCGCTCGGCGTCGTGCCGCCGCCGGTGGCAGCGATCGTGCGAAGGATCGAGGCGGCCGGCGGCGCGGCGAAGGTCTCCGGCGCGGGCGCGCTCTCCGGGCGCGGCGCGGGCGCTCTCCTGGTCTATCATCCCGAGGCAGCGCTCCAGCCCGGGCCGGAAGCCGCTTGCCGCGACCTCTTCCCCTTTCTCGCCGCGCTCCCGGTGCATCCGGTGCGATTCGGCGCCGCCGGCCTACGACGGGAGGCTTCCCGATGACCAAGACGACCATCCAAGCCCCGGCGAACATCGCGTTCATCAAATACTGGGGGGCGCGCGACCTCGAGCGCGCCGTCCCCCTGAACCCCTCCATCTCGATGACGCTCGAGACCTGCGCCACGCGCTGCACCGTGGAGCTGCTGCCCGACGGCGCCAAGGACGAGATCTGGCTCTCCGAGGCCGATCGCGGCTTCCGCAGCCCGCCGCACGAGTTCCAGGAGCGCATGGCGCAGCAGCTCGACCGCATCCGCGCCTGGGCGAAGAGCCGGGCGGCCTTCCGCGTGGCGACCAAGAACGGCTTCCCCACCGCCGGCGGGCTGGCCTCCTCGGCGGCGGGGTTCGCCGCGCTGACGCTCGCCGCGGCGGGCGCGCTCGGCCGCGGCGACGCGCCGGCGGCCGAGCTCTCCCGCCTCGCCCGCGCCAGCGGCTCGGGGTCGGCGGCGCGCTCGGTCTTCGGCGGCTACGTCGAGTGGCCGGCGGCCAACCAGTCGAGCAAAGACGACGACCCCGCCGCGGCGCCGATCGCCGCCGCCGACCACTGGGACCTCTGCGACGTGATCGCCGTGGTCGAGATCGGCCCCAAGGTGGTCTCCTCGCTCGAAGGGCACCGCCGGGCTCCCACCAGCCCCTATTTCGCGCAGCGCCAGGAGCTCCTCCCGGGACGGCTCGAGCGCGTGCGCCGGGCGATCAAGGAGCGCGACCTGAGCGCGCTCGGACCGGTGCTCGAAGAGGAGGCGATCGACCTCCATCTGATCGCCATGTCCTCGCGGCCGCCGATCTTCTACTGGAGCCCGGGGACGGTCGGAGTGCTGCGCGCGGTGCGCGAGCTGCGCCAGGAGGGGCTGGCCGCCTATGCCACGATGGACGCCGGCGCCAACGTCCACGTGATCTGCGAGCCCGAGGTCGCCGACGACGTCGCCGCGCGGCTCGACAGCCTGTCGGTCGTCGGCTTCGTCATTCGCGACGGCGTGGGCGGCGGCCCGGAGGCCGACGCCGATCACCTGTTCTAGGATGCGGTCGCGCGGAGGCCAGCCCTGGACGTCGTCCTCGTCAAGCTAGGCGGCAGCCTGATCACCGACAAGGAGCGGCCGGAGACGGCGCGCCCGGAGGTGATCGAGCGGCTCGCGGCGGAGATCGCGCGCGGCGCGGTGGCCTCCTCGGCGCGCCTCGTCGTCGGCCACGGCAGCGGCTCCTTCGGCCACGTCGCCGCGGCCCGGCACGGCATCGCCGCCGGCCTCTCCTCGCGCTCGCAGCTCCCCGGCGTCTCGCTCACCCAGGAGCGGGCGGCGGCCCTCCACTGGCAGGTGATGGCGGCGCTCGCCGCGGCCGGGGCCAACCCCTTCTCGCTGGCGCCGTCGAGCGCCCTGGTGGCGGCGGCGGGCGCCCCCGCCGACCTCGCCGAAGAGCCGCTCCTCCTCGCCCTCGAGCACGGCCTGCTGCCCGTCCTCTACGGCGACGTGGTGCTCGACCGCGAGCTCGGGGTCGCCATCTGCTCGACCGAGAGCCTCTTCGCCCTCCTCGCGCGCGTCCTCCCCGAGCGCGGCGTGACGGTGCGGCGGGCGATCTGGCTGGGCGAGACGGCGGGCGTGCTCGACCGCGACGGCGCCACCCTCCCCCGCCTCACCCGCAGCGACCTCCACGCCGCCGGCATCTCGATCGGCGGCGCGCGCGGCACCGACGTCACGGGCGGCATGCACCACCGGGTCGAGACGACGCTCGCCCTCGCCGACCTCGGGGTCCCCTCGCTGATCGCCGACGGCCAGGTGCCCGGCCTGCTCGAGAGCGCCCTCGCCGGCCACACCGTGCCGGGCACCCTCGTCATGGCCCGCGCCTCCTGAAGAAACCCGCAGGCTGGTATCCTGCCCGGAGCCATGGCCGACCTGGAACAGCTCCTGCTCCACACCAGTCGGACCTTCGCGCTGTCGATCCCGCTCCTGCCGGAGCCGACGCGCAGCGAGGTGACCCTCGCCTACCTGCTCTTCCGCATCGCCGACACCTTCGAGGACGCGCCGGGCTGGCGGCGGGAGGAGAAGACCGCGGCGCTCGCGCGCTTCGGCGCCCTCCTCGAAGCGCCGGCGCCGCGGGAGACCGCGGAGGCGGCGCGGGCGTGGTGCGCGGTGCCCTGCGCCCAGCCCAGCTACCGCGAGCTGCTGGCCGAGGTCCCCTGCGTCCTCGACAGCTTCTTCGCGCTCGACCCCGAGGCGGTCGCCCTCATCCGCCGGCACACGCGGCGGACGACGGCGGGCATGGCGCGCTACGTCGAGCGCACCGGCGAGGACGGCAGGCTCGAGCTCGCCGACCTCGCGGACCTCCGCGCCTACTGCTACGTCGTCGCCGGCATCGTGGGCGAGCTGCTGACCGATCTCTTCCTCCTCGGCCGGCCGGTCCTCCAGACGGTCGCCCCGGCGCTCCGCGAGCGGGCGCCGGTCTTCGGCGAGGGGCTCCAGCTGGTCAACATCCTCAAGGATTCGGCCGCCGACGCGCTCGAGGGACGCCGCTACCTGCCGGCGACGATCGACCGCGGCGAGGTGATGGCGCTGGCGCGCCGCGACCTCGCCGAGGCGGAGCGCTACGTGCTCGACCTCCAGCGCGCCGGGGCCGAGCGCGGCGTCGTCGCCTTCAACGCTCTCCCCGTCCACCTCGCGCACGGCACCCTCGACCGCGTGGCCGAGGCGGGACCGGGCGCCAAGCTCAGCCGGCGCGAGGTCTTCGCCATCGTGCAGCGCCTGAACGGCGCCCTCGATCACGGCGAGCCGGCATTCCGGCCCGTCGTGGCCGCCGGCCAGGGCGGCCGCGACGCCGCCGCCCTCCCCGACCGGCTGCAATGACCGGTCGCCCAGCCGGCGCACGACCCGCGAGATCTCCCGAGAGGAAAACCCCGACGATGAAGCTGTCCGACCTGCCGCTCGCCTCGACCCTCTTCCTCTTCGCTCTGCCGCTCCTCCTCGCCTGCGCCTCGTCTGGATCGTCCGGGCGCCCCTCCGGCGGCAGGCCGGCGCCGGGCGCGGCGCGCTCGACCCCGCTCGTCCCCACGCCGGTGACCCGCGATCCGCACTCCTTCGCGCGCCCCGACGAGGCCGCCGTCGACCACCTGAAGCTGACGCTCGCCGCCGACTTCGCGCAGCGCACGCTCAGCGGGCGGGCGAGCCTCCATCTGGCGCCCCACCGGGCGCTCCGCCTCCATCTCGACACCCGCGACCTCGACGTCCGCGGCGTGACGCTCGACGACGGCCGCACCAAGGCGACCTTCCGGCTGGGCGAGCCGGTCCGCTTCCTCGGCCGCGACCTCGAGATCGAGATCACGCCGGCGACGCAATGGGTCAACGTCGACTATGCGACCCGCCCCG
>DATBQN010000337.1:0-9112 GCA_036560825.1 Thermoanaerobaculia bacterium | reverse complement strand
GCAGGAGCGGGCCGGCGTCGCCGACGAGGCGTCCCGCGTCGGCCGCATCGTCGGCGGCAGGCTGAGCGCGAACGTCGCGCGCTTCCTCGCCGAGCGGGATCTCGCCGTAATGGGCGCCGCGGATGCCGCCGGCCGGGTCTGGGCCTCGCCGCTCGCCGGGCCGCCGGGCTTCCTGACGCCCATTGCGGAGGACGTGGTGCGGGTCGCGGTCTCGCCTCCCTCCGAGGACCCGTTGGCGGCCGCCCTCGCAGCGGACGGCACGGCGGTCGGGATGCTGGCGATCGACCTCGCTACCCGCCGCCGCCTGCGGGTCAACGGCCGGGCGCGCGCCATCCCGGCATGGGAGGGACTTGGCGGCTTCGACGTCGAGACGCGGGAGGTCTACGGCAATTGCCAGCAGTACATCCATGCGCGCGAGTCGCGGCACGCCGAGGACGGGATCACGGGCTCTGCACCATCCTCGCTGCTCCCGCACGGCAACGCGCTGTCGGCGGACCAGCGCCGATGGATCGAAACGGCCGACACGCTCTTCATCGCGAGCCTGCACCCGGAGCGCGGCGCCGACGCCTCGCACCGCGGCGGCCGGCCCGGCTTCGTGCGGGTGGTGGATGCCTCGACGCTCGAGCTCCCCGACTACCCCGGCAACCGCATGTTCAACACCCTCGGCAACCTCGCCGCGCACCCCGCGGCCGGCCTCCTCTTCCTCGACTTCGCCGACGGCTCGGTGCTCCAGCTGACGGGCGAGGCGACCATCCTCTGGGACGCCGCCAGCCTCGGCGCGTGGCCGGGCGCCGAGCGCGCCGTCCGCTTCCATGTCGCCGAGGTCGTCGAGCGGAGGAGGGCCCTGCCGCTCCGCTGGGAGCTCCGCGAGCGCTCGCCGCTGACGCCGCCCGTGCGGTGAGGCGGGCGCGCCGCGCGCTCGTCGTTTCTGACGGGCGCCAGCCGCCGGTGGGCCTGGCCGAGGGATAGAGTAACGGCCGCGAAACCCGCATCCTTCCAGCCAGCGAGGTGAACTCATGAAGCTCGGCCTCGGAATCGCTCTCGTCCTCGTCTCCTCCTCCGTCGCCCTCGCCGCCGGCCGGCCGCCTCTCCAGCCGCCCACGGTGTCGACGTTCTCGATCGTCGCCATCGATCCGGCGAACGGCGACCTGGGCGTCGCGGTCGCGTCGCGGTACTTCTCGGTCGGCTCGGTGGTTCCCTGGGCGCTCGCCGGGGTGGGGGCGGTGGCGACGCAGGCGAACGTCAACGTGGGATACGGACCGGCGGGGATCGATCTCCTTCGTCAGGGGCTCACCGCCCAGCAGGTGCTGGCGAAGCTCCTCGCCGACGACAAGCTGCCGGGGAAGGACGGGCGCCAGATCGCGATCGTCGACGCGCATGGCAACGTGGCGACCTACACCGGACCGAAGGCGCCTCACTGGGCAGGGGACCGCCACGGCAAGACCTGGTCGGCGCAGGGGAACATCCTCGTCGGGCCGCAGGTGCCGGAGGCGATGGGACGGGCGTTCGAGAGCACGCGGGGCGAGCTCGCCGAGCGGCTCTTCGCCGCCCTCAAGGCGGGGGACGACGCCGGCGGCGACTCGCGCGGCCACCAGTCGGCCTCGATGCTGGTGGTGCGGAAGCAGGGCGGCAGGAACCTCAACAACGACCGCTACGTCTACATCAACGTCGACGACAACCCGCACCCGCTGCCGGAGCTGCGGCGGCTGCTCGACCTCAACCTCTCCTACCTCTACGAGGACGCCTCCGACCGCCTGCTGCAGAAGGGCGACCGAGCGGGGGCGCTCGCCGCGGCGCGGACGGCCGAGCGGTACGCGCCGGAGCACGCCGACACCGTCGAGACCCTCGCGTTCCTCGAGTACCTGAGCGGCGACAAGGCGGCCGCCCTGACCGACTTCCAGCGCGCCCAGAAGCTCGATCCCGACTTCAAGAAGGGCTTCGACGAAGCCCTCGAGTCGGCCCCGGAGCTGCGCCCCCTGCGCGAGGACAAGGACTTCCTGGGGAAGCTCTTCCCTCCCCATTAGCGGTCATCGCCACGAAGCCGACGACCAGTGCCGGCAGGAGCTGGAAGGCGAGGCGCGCGAAGGTGGTGCGCACGTAGAGCTCGGGGCTGCCGCGGGAGGTCAGGTAGACGGCCTCGTAGAAGGCGAGCTGCAGGGTCAGCGCGAGGCCGAGCCACCGCGTTGTCCGCCGGACGAAGAGCAGGGGAATGAGCAGGAGCAGTGCCGGCAGGTAAAAGGTCGGCGCGGCGCCGCTCAGGAACTGCAGGTCGAAGGTGCCGAGCCACTCGCGGACGTGCCACTCGCGGGGAGCGGCCGACAGCTCGTGCGGCCAGAGCCCCGCGCGGGTGCTCTGGGCGATCCACAGCGCGACGACGAGGAGCGACGGCCCGAGCGACGCGAGCCAGCACGGCCGGAAGCGGCGGGGCCGCTGGAGCGCTCGCCGCGCGAGGTCGAGCCCGAGGAGGAGCGCCGCGAGGACCACGCCCTCGGTCTTCGCCGCCGCGGCCGTCGCGGCGGCCACGGCGAGAGCGGGGTCCCAGTCTCCCGTCGGCTCGGCGAGCAGCGCCGCGGCGCCCACCACCAGCGCGAGCGCGACGATCCAGTCGGCGCCGCCGGCGAGGCGGACGGAGATCCCCGCGGCGACGCACAGGGCGAGCACCGCACCGATGCCCGCCTGCCCGAGCCGCCGCTCGACGGGCATCGCGCGGAGGACGCCGCGCGCCGCCAGCCAGAGGAGCGCTAGCCAGAGGGCGGACCACGCCATCATCTCGTGCGCGTCGAAGCGCCCGCGAGCGAGGGCGGTGAGCGCGTGCAGCTCGGGCAGCAGGGTGGGATACCAGACGGCGATGGCCAGCGGCCCCCTGAGGTAGTGGGCGTCGATGCCGCGGGCGAGGAAGAATTTCTCCCCCTTGACACCCCAGTGATAGAAGAAATCGGAGGTCACGATCCATTGCCGCCAGGCGCAGAGCGCGAAGGCGGCGATGGCGAGGAGCGCGATGGCGTCGCCGAAGCCGAGGGCCGCCGGGCGGCGGGTCGCCGCCGACGATCGCGGCGATCTCCGGCGGCGCCAGGCGAAGAGCGCTCCCGCAAGGAGGAGCGGCAGGGCGACGCTCGGGCCGCTCCACTCGATGTCCGCGAGCGACAGCAGCGACAGCCAGCAATGGACGACGAGGAGGCCGGAGAGCAGACAGAAAACGGCATAGAGCTCGAGGGAGCCGGTCTTCGCGGCGCGCGGACCCCACGCGAAGCCCAGGAACGCGAGGAAGGCGAGCACGAGGAAGAAGCCCGCCACGCGTCAGCGCCTCGCCCAGAGCGCGCCATCGGCGAAGCGCGCGACGAGCCGGTAGTGGACGGGGTCCGGGGCGGAGCGGAACGAGACGAGGAAGCGGGCGGTCCCGGCGGGGAGGTCGGCCGGGCGCTCGGCGGGGACGATGTCCCGCGCCGGCAGCAGGTAGCTCGCCCACAGCATCTCGAAGAGGGCCGGCCCCCCCTCGCGATCGGCGGACGGCTGGAAGGCGAGCGGCTCGCCGGGAGGCACCCGGCGGTCGGCGGCTTCGAGGGTCGCCGCGAGCGCCAGGGCCTGCACGCTGCCGGGCAGCCAGCGCGAGACGAGGGGCGTGTTGCGCCGCGGCCGATCCTGCTCCCGCCACACCTGCCGGAGCGCCGCGACGGAGGCCGCCACGGCCCAGATCAGGAGCGCGAACAGGGCGAGCTTGCCGATCCGCCGGGAGATCGGGCCGCCCAAAGGAGGATCAGGCATCCGGAGGACGACGATACCCGATGGCGGCCCTCCCGACGGGACTCCGCGGGCGCCGCGGGCGCCCGCCAGCCGTGCATCCTCCGCCCCTTCGCGCTAGACTCCGCAGGCCGTGCCCCTGGCGGACGGCCCCTTCGTCCCCCATGCACGATCAAATCGCTACTTCCGTTCCGCCGGCTTCCCCCGGACTGCACCGCTTCGCCACCATCCTCGCCTGCCTGATCGTCGTCCTCATCGCGGCGGGGGCGCTGGTCAAGAGCAAGGAGGCGGGGCTCTCCGTCCCCGACTGGCCGCTCTCCTACGGCTCGCTCAATCCGCCGCACTGGTGGCGGATCGACACCGTGCGCGCCGAGCACGGGCATCGGATGTTCGCCGGCACGATCGCTCTCCTCACCCTCGGGATGGCGGTCTGGGCGCGCCGCGCCGAGCCCCGGCGCTGGGCGCGGTGGATCGCCTACTCGGCCGCCGGCGCGGTCCTCGCGCAGGCGATCCTGGGCGGCATCACCGTGCTCCTCTTCCTGCCACCCGCGGTGTCGATCGCCCATGCCGGGCTCGCCCAGCTCTTCCTCTGCCTGGTGACGGCGTTCGCCGTCGTCACCTCGCCGAGCTTCAGGGAAGCGTCCGCGGACGACGCCCGCTTTGGCAGCGAGGGCGGCCAGGGCATCGAGACCGTCGCCCGGCTGGCGACCGCGACGACGATCGTCATCTACCTGCAGATCCTCGCCGGGGCCGTGATGCGCCACAACGGCGCCGGCCTGGCGATCCCGACCTTCCCGCTCGCCTTCGGGCACCTCATCCCGCCCGCCTTCACGTTCCCGATCGCCATCCACTTCACCCATCGGGTGGGCGCGCTCCTCGTCCTCCTGGCCGTCGCGGCGACGGCGGGCTCGGTCCTCGCCCGCCGGCGGGGCTCGGGCTCGGCGTGGCGGCGGACGCTGGCGCTCCCGGCGCTCGGGATGTGCGCGCTCGTCCTCGTCCAGATCACGCTCGGCGCCCTCGTCGTCCTCACCCGCAAGGCGGTCGTCCCCAACACGGTCCACGTGGCGACCGGCGCGGCGCTCCTCGCCACGAGCCTCGCGCTGACGCTCCAGAGCCGGCGGCTCGCGCGCTCCGCGGACGCCGTAGTCAGGACAGCGTCTGAAGGCGAGAGCGCCGTCGCGACGACACGCGGCCGCCGGCCGCTCGAAGCGGCGCGCGAGGTGACGTCCTGAGCGTGGAAGCGCCGCCCGTCGCCGCCGGCCGTCCGCTCGCCGGCTCGGTCCTTCTCGGCGACCTGGCCGAGCTGATGAAGCCGGGGATCACCCTGATGGTCGTCTTGACCGCCGCGCTCGGCTTCCTCCTCGCCGAGTCGGAGGTGCACCGGGGGCTCTCCCTCGTCCTCCTCGTCCAGGCCCTCCTCGGCACCGGGCTGGTCTCGGCGGGCGGATCGGTGCTCAACCACGTGCTCGAGCGCGACACCGACGCCCTCATGCGGCGGACCGCGGCGCGCCCGCTGCCGACCGGGCGGATCGATCCGGACGCGGCGCTCCTCCTCGGCGTCGTTCTCGGGATCGCCGGGCTCGTCGAGCTCGCGCTCGGGGTCAACCTCTTGACCGCGCTCCTCGGCGCCATCGCCCTCGGCGGCTACGTCTTCGTCTACACGCCGCTCAAGCGGGTGAGCTCGCTCGCCACGGTGATCGGCGCCGTCCCCGGCGCGATCCCTCCGATGATGGGCTGGAGCGCCGTCACCGGCCACCTCGGCCTCGCCGCCTGGGTGCTCTTCGCCATCCTCTTCCTCTGGCAGATGCCGCACTTCCTTGCCATCGCCTGGCTCTGCCGCGAGGACTACGAGCGCGCCGGCTTCCCCATGCTCACCGTGGGCGACACCGGCGGCCGGCGGACGGCGCGGCAGGTCGTCCTCTACGGCGCGGCGCTCGTCCCCATCTCGCTGATGCCCGCCGTGCTCGGCCTCCTCGGCGGCGTCTACTTCGCCCTCGCCCTCGCCCTCGGGCTCGTCTACCTCGCCGCCGGGGTCGCCTTCGCGCGGCGGCGCACGATGCCCGGCGCGCGCTGGCTGATGATCGCCTCGATCCTGTATCTGCCCGCGGTGCTGCTGGCGATGCTGCTCGACCGGATGGTGTTGTAAGGGACGTCTGCGAGGAAATCCTCCGTGCCAGACCAGGTTTCCTCCGCCTCGGCCTCTGATCTTGGGTTCCTCCCCCCTGGGCGATCACTCGCCGAACCGTCCCCCCTCCTGTCCTCCCCCCTGTCCCAACCGTCCCCCTCCCAGGGGGGAGGGACGCGAGAGCCATCGTTGGAGGCCGCGGCGTGAGCACTCTCGAGACAGCGACACCGGCCCGAGCCGCGGCCGCTGGCGGACCTTCCGCGGCCGCCGCCGTCGAGGCCACCGGGGTCGAGTTCGCGTACGGCGAGCGCCAGGCGCTCCGCGGCCTCGACTTCCGGGTCGAGGCGGGCGAGATCTTCGGCTTCCTGGGGCCCAACGGCGGCGGCAAGACGACGCTCTTCCGCATCCTCGCGACCCTCGCCCCGCCGTCGCGCGGCACGGTCGCGGTCTTCGGCCACGACCTCGCCACCCAGGCGGCGCGCGTGCGCGGCGAGCTCGGCGTCGTCTTCCAGTCGCCGTCGCTCGACGTGCAGCTCACGGTGGCCGAGAACCTCACCCACCAGGGGCATCTCTACGGCCTCTCCGGGCGCGACCTCTCCGCCCGCATCGCCGCCGCTCTCGAGCGCTTCGGCCTCGCCGCGCGCGCCAAGGAGCGCGCGAAGACGCTCTCCGGCGGCCTCCGCCGCCGCGCCGAGATCGCCAAGTCGCTCCTCCATCGCCCGCGCCTCCTGCTCCTCGACGAGCCGTCGACCGGCCTCGACCCCGGGGCGCGGCGCGACCTCTGGGACACCCTCTTCGAGCTGCGGCGCGAGGGGGTGACGATCCTCTTGACCACCCACTTCATGGAGGAGGGCGACCGCTGCGATCGGCTGGCGCTCCTCGCCGGCGGGGCGATCGTCGCCCTCGGCTCGCCCGCGGCGCTCAAGGAGGAGATCGGCGGCGACGTGGTGACACTCGCCGGGCCCGATCCGGAGGGGCTGGCGCGCGATCTCAAGGCGCGCTATCCGGACCTCGCGCCCATCGTCGGCGACGGGTCGGTGCGGCTCGAGCGCGAGCGCGCGCACGAGTTCGTGGCGCGGCTCGTCGAGGCGCTCCCCGGCCGCGTCGAGACGGTCACCGTGTCGCGGCCCACCCTGGAGGACGTCTTCCTCCGCCGCACCGGCCACCGCCTGTACGACGAGGACGGGGCGGAGGCGCCCGTCTGATGCTCGCCGCGCTCACCCTCTGGCAGCGCGAGGTGGTGCGCTTCTTCCGCCAGCCGAGCCGGGTGGCGGGCGCGCTCGGCACGCCGCTCGTCTTCTGGCTCTTCATGGGGAGCGGCCTCTCCGGCTCCTTCCGCCTGCCCGGGGCGTCGAGCGAGTCGTACCTGCAGTTCTTCTTCCCGGGGACGATCGTCCTCGTCCTCCTCTTCGCGGCGATCTTCTCGACCATCTCGGTGATCGAGGACCGCCACGAGGGCTTCCTCCAGGGGGTGCTGGTGGCGCCGGTCGGCCGCGGCGCGATCGTCGCCGGCAAGGTCCTCGGCGGCGCGACGCTCGCCTGGCTCCAGGGCGTCGTCTTCCTCGTCCTCGCGCCGCTCGTCGGCCTGCGGCTCACCCTCGCCTCGGGGCTCGCGGCGGCGGGCGTGCTGGCGCTCCTCGCCGTGGCGCTCACCGCGATCGGCTTCGGCTTCGCCTGGAAGGTCGACTCGGTGCAGGGCTTCCATGGGGTGATGAACGTCGTCCTCCTCCCCATGTGGCTCCTCTCGGGAGCCTTCTTTCCCCTCGCCGGCGCGCCCTGGTGGCTGCGCCTGCTGATGCGGATCAACCCGCTCACCTACGGCGTCTCGGCGCTCCACGACCTGCTGGTCGTCCCCGCCGGAGGCCTCGGAGCGGCCGCCGCCGCGACGGCAGCGAGCGCCTCCTCCGCGGGCGTCTCGCCGGCCGCCGCCGTCGCCATCACCCTCGCCCTCGCCCTCGTCGCCTACGCTTGCGATCTCGTCGTCACGCGGGGCGGGAGAGTCGAGTGAGCCCCGCGCCGCCGCGGGAAGCCATCCCCCTGCGGCGCGCCCTCCTCTGGGGACTCCTCGTCGCCGCGCTCCTCGCGGTCGGCGTCGCCGCCGCCTGGAGCCGCTGGGGCGTCCGCCGCGAGCCGCCGCCGATCTTGAGCCAGGTGCCGCCCTTCACCCTCGTCAACCGCGACGGCCGCACGGTGACGGAGGCCGACCTCGCCGGCGCGCCGTGGATCGCCGACTTCGTCTTCACCCGCTGCGCTGCGTCCTGTCCGCTGATGACCGACCGCATGTCGAAGCTCGCCAAGGAGGTGGATCTCGGCGAGCCCGGCAACCGCTGGGAGGGACCGAACGGCGGGTCGCGGCTCCGCTTCGTCTCCTTCACCGTCGATCCGGAGCACGACACCCCCGCGGTCCTCGCCAGCTACGCCGCGCGCTACCGGGCGCCCCCCGCCTGGCTCTTCCTCACCGGCCCGCAAGCGACGATGCATCACCTCTCCCGCGAAGGCTTCAAGCTCGCCGTCGAGCCGGTGGGAGGTCCCGAGAAAGAGCCCATCCTCCACAGCACCCGCTTCGTCCTCGTCGACGCGCGCGGCCGTATCCGCGGCTACTACGACGGCTTCGATGCGGAGGCGATGGAAAAGCTCGAGCGGGACCTCGCGGCGTTGACATCGTAGTGCGCCAAGATCCGTTCGTGACCAGGGTAAGATAACTATCGTTACTTGCCGGTGAGGTACTGCCCTATGGCTCAGTTCGTCTCGAAATCAACCTTCAAAGCCAAGGCACTCGAGTACTTGCGGGAGGTGGAGAGCACGGGCAAGGCCTTGGTCATTACCGATCACGGCAAGCCGGTCCTCAAGCTCGTCCCCTACGCCCATGATCCAGCCGAGGCGCTGCGGAGTCTGCAGGGCTCAGTCGTCCGCTACGTGGATCCTTTGGAGCCGGTGGGGCGGGAGGATTGGGAAGCGCTGCGTTGATCATTCTCGATACCCACGCCCGGGACTGGTGAGTTCGCGCGCGCCCACCCTGCGACCGCTCCTTCGACTCGTATAAACTCGCTGCAAGAAATTGATCGGAGGAGTCCCCATGAAGACGAAGACGCTCGCTTTCCTCGTCGTCGCCTCGACCGCTCTCCTGCCGCGGAGCGCCGCCGCTCAGCTCGGCGAGAAGTGGGGCTACGATCACCGCGGCGGCGACTACCTGAACATGGTCATCCGCAGCGTGGCCGACTGCAAGCAGGTGTGCGCGGCGGATGCCCG
>DATBQN010000336.1:0-3548 GCA_036560825.1 Thermoanaerobaculia bacterium | reverse complement strand
GAGGAGCGGGATCAGCGAGAGGATGGTGACGAAGGCGAGGGCCGAGGCGGTGAGGAAGATGCCGTCCTCGTGCGCCTGGCGGAGGGTGAGCCCGAAGAAGCGGGCGAGCTGGCGCGGCATCGCCCGCGGGGCGGCGCGGGGGATCGCCGCCTCCGCCGGCCGCCGGCCGGCCGGAGGGGCCGGATCGGGCGCTGTCTCGGGCACCTCGGCCAGGGCCATGGTTCGGAGGCGCCGGTCGCCGGGGGGACGACGCTCGCGCCGGCTCGTCAGTCTAGCAGCGTCCCATGCGGCTCTCGCCGCACCCGCGGCACGATTCCTGCTAGATTCATCTCGACAGAGCTTACAGAGTCGCCGGCCGGATCGATCGGCGAACCCAACCTTTCACCGAACGTCGTACTGATTTGCGGAGGTAACGCCATGGCCGACCAACCGATCAGCGGAGCGCTGGGAGATCTCAAGGATACCGTCATCAGCACTGCCGAAAAGGCACGCGAGGGGGTCGCCGACGGCGTGAGCTCGGCACGCGACCGCATCAAGGGACTGAGCCACGACGTGCAGAAGAGCTACGACCGGGTGAGCTCGGACGTGCGCCGCGGCGCCGAGCGCGCCACGGCCGAGCTCAAGAAGAGCGCCGAGGCCGCCCGCGAGCGGGCGCAGGAGACCGCCGAGTCCGTCCGCGAGGGCTACGCGAAGGTCCGCTCGCAGGCCGGCGACGTCTCGGATCAGGTGAGCGCCTACGTGCGCGAGAACCCGGGCAAGTCGGTGCTCATCGCCGCCGGCATCGGCTTCCTCCTCGGGCTGCTCTTCCGCGGCCACCGCGACGACGATTGACCAGGACAAGCGCTCGCCGCCGCGTCCGCGGGCGGCATATCTTCGACGGAGACCCTGAGCCATGGCGAGCCCTTCCCAAGACACCGCGTACGACCTGGTCGACGAGCTCATGCCCGAGGGCTTCGACTGGGAGCGGCTGGTGCGCCAGTACCCCATCCCGGCGCTCCTCCTGGCGGCGATCGGCGGCTTCTTCCTCGGCCGCCAGCGCGGCCCCGCGATCCTCGGAGCCCTCTCGGGCTTCGCGGCGGCGGAGGTGTCCCGCAACGTCAACCGCGCCCTCGGCCAAGAGATCCTGTAGCGAATATCCATGTCATCCTGAGCGCAGCGAAGGATCTGGGCGGGGGACTTCTAAACCCAGCGATTTCTTGACTTTAACGCAGCCCTTCCCCCAGATCCTTCGCTCCGCTCAGGATGACATGGCGAGGGGATTTCGCGTAGCAAGAGCAGCCTCAAACTCACGCGGTGCAAGCACAGAGAGGGGTCGCCGCGGGCACGGCGGGATAGACTCCCGCCGTCAACGTGCGCACCATCCTCCACATCTCCGACGTCCACTTCGGGCCGCCGCACCTGCCGCGCATCTCGGAGGGGGTGCTCGAGCTGGTCGAGCGCCGGCGGCCGTCGATCGTCGTCGTCTCGGGCGACCTCACGCAGCGCGCCCGCCCGGAGCAGTTCCAGGCCGCGCGCCGCTTCGTCGACCGCATGCCGGTGCCGACCCTCGTCGTCCCCGGCAACCACGACGTGCCGCTCTACCGGGTGTGGGAGCGCGCCTTCGCCCCCTTCCGCGCCTACCGCGAGCACTTCGCCCGCGAGCTCGAGCCGGTCTACCGGGACGACGAGCTCCTCATCGTCGGCATCAACTCGGCCTTCAACTGGACCCTGAAGGACGGGCGCATCAAGCTGGCGCGCCTGCTCGAGGTGGGCGAGGTCTTCGCCGCCGCTCCGGCGGGCCTCTTCAAGGTCGCCGTCGTCCACCACCACCTGATCCCGCCGCCCAACTTCGGCACCCAGCGGGTGCTCGCCAACGCCTACGAGGCGATCGACCTCTTCTCGAGCGTGGGGGTGGACCTCATCCTCTCCGGCCACCTCCACCAGGCCTACATCGGCAACTCCGAGGAGTTCTATCCCCAGGGGCGACCGCCGGTCGTCATCCTCCACTCCGGCACCACCACCTCGAACCGCGGCCGCGCCGGCGAGCGCGAGCGGAACACCTGCAACTGGATCGCCTTTGATGCCCGCTCGATGGTCGTCTCCCACCACCGCTGGCACCCCGAGCTCGACCGCTTCGCCGAGCACAGCCGCCACTGGTACCCGCGCCAGGAGGTGAAGCCCTACACGCTGGAGGGGCTGACGCCGCCGGGCTCGGAGACCGCAGTGCCGGCGATGAAAGACCTGGCAGGCTCGGTTTGACCCTGCGGGCAACGGGCTCCGGGCCGTTCTCGCGGTGCCAGCTGTATCGAAGGACCGCCCGCCCCGGCCTGATATCATCGAATGGACCCGTGAGGAGGCGCGATGAGCGGCGAAGGCGAAGAATGGGAGGTGGTGAGGACCGTCGGCACGGAGGAGGAGGCGACGGTCGTGGTGGGATTCCTGCAGAGCAGCGGCATCCCGGCGCAGGTCGAGTCGCTGCACATCCGCGAGATCCCCGTCGACTTCGGCGACATGAGCCAGGTGCGGGTGCGCGTGCCCGCCGATCGCGCGGACGAGGCGACGGAGCTCCTCGCGTCGATCGACGTCGGCGACGCGTCGCGGCGGGACGCGCCGGAGTAACCCGGGCAGGATGAGCGAGGCGGCACGGTGACCACTCTCGACGGCGGCAAGACCGTCGGCCGCTACCGCATCGAGCGCTTCTTGGGCGCTGGCGCTATGGGCGAGGTCTACCTCGCCGACGACCCCCACATCGAGCGCCAGCTCGCCATCAAGACGGTGCGGCTGACCGGCCGGCCGCAGGAGATCGAGGACAGGAAGAAGCGGCTGCTGCGCGAGGCGCGCGCCGCCGGCCGCCTGCTCCATCCCAACGTCGTCACCCTCTTCGACACCGGCGAGGCCGACGGCGTCCTCTACCTGGCCTTCGAGTACGTCGAGGGCTCCGACCTCTCGTCGCGCGTCGGCGCGGTGCCGCCGCTGTCGCTGCGCGAGGTGCTGGGCATCGTCCGCCAGGTCGCCGAGGCGCTCGACTACGCCCACCACCAGGGGATCGTCCACCGCGACATCAAGCCGAGCAACATCCTCCTCGACAAGAGCGGCCACGTGAAGGTGGCCGACTTCGGCATCGCCAAGATCGCCGGCCAGGCCACCGAGCTGACCGTCGCCGGCTCGGTGATGGGCAGCCCGCAGTACCTCTCGCCCGAGCAGATCCGCGGCGAGGACCTCGACGGCCGCAGCGACCTCTTCTCGCTCGGCGTCGTCCTCTTCGAGCTGCTCTCCGGCCGCCGCCCCTTCGACGGCGACACCATCACCACCCTCGTCTACCAGATCCTGCACAAGGACACGCCGTCGATCTCGGAGCTCCGCGGCGGCATCCCGGCGCGGCTCGAGCGCCTGCTGGCGCGGATGCTCGCCAAGGACCGCGACGAGCGGATCTCCGCCGCCGCCCAGGTGGCCGACGAGCTCGCCGCGATCGAGCGCGAGCTGCCGGACGAGACCCTGGCCGCCCCCGCGGCGGCCGACGTCCAGGCGCAGGTGCCGACCTACGCCCTGCCGCGGCGGACGACGGCCGC
>DATBQN010000335.1:0-1808 GCA_036560825.1 Thermoanaerobaculia bacterium | reverse complement strand
CGGCCCCGGAATCGCCTCGTGACGCTCGCCTCCGATCTCCACCGCCAGCCGGCGGCCGCGTCCGCCCGCGCTCGCTTCGCCGCCGCTCTCGGCGGCCTGGTCGAGGAAGACCGCGCGCTCGCTCTCGCCGCCGGCCCGCCCGAGGGGCTCCCGGAGCTCCGCCGGCACTGGCGCTCCTGGCAGCGCCGCGAGGTGATGGCGGCCGTCCCCTCGACGCTCCCCTTCGTCACCTCGGGCCTCGCGCACGGCCTCTCGCTGGTCGCCGACCTCTACGCCGGCGAGGGCCGGACGGTCGCCATTCCCGGCCCCTTCTGGGGCAACTATCGCCAGGCCTTCGCGGTGCGCCGCGGCGCGCGCCTGTTGACCGCGAACGCCTACGAGCCGAGCGGCGACGCGAGCTCCGGGCCGGCGGCGGCCCGGTTCGATCCGCACGCGATCATCCGCGCGCTCGCGCCGCTGCCGCCGGGCGAGCCGGCGGTCGCCATCCTCAACCTTCCCTCGAACCCCGGCGGCTACATGCCCGATGCGGGCGAGCGAGAGGAGCTCGTCGCCTCCCTCGTCGCCGAAGCCGAGCGGCGGCCGCTCGTGGTGGTCTGTGACGACGCCTATGCTGGCTTGGTGTACGAGCCCGAGGTTCCGCGCGGATCGCTCTTCTGGGAGCTGGTCGGAGCCCACCCGAGCCTGGTGCCGGTCAAGGTGGACGGCGGCACCAAGGAGTTCTCCTTCTTCGGCGGCCGCGTGGGCTTCCTCACCTTCGGCCTCGCTCCCGACTCGCCCGAGGCGGCCGCGCTGGAGGCGAGGCTCGCGGCGCTCGTCCGGGCCTCGATCGGCTCCCCGCCCGCGACCGGGCAGGTCATGCTGCTCCAGGCGCTGCGCAAGGCGGGCGTCGAGACGGAGGTCGAGGCGGTGCGCGCGCTGCTCGAGACCCGCTACCGCGCCCTCAAGCCGGCGCTCGCCGCGGTCGATCCGCGGCTCCTCCGCGTGCTGCCGTTCAACGCCGGCTGCTTCGCCCTGCTCGAGATCCCGGAGGACCTGGGTCTGACCGCCGACGCCGTCCGCCGGCATCTCCTGGAGCATCAGGACACCGGCGTCATCGCCATCGGATCGCGCTACCTGCGCATCGCGCACTGCTCGGTCGATGTTGCGGACCTGCCGGAGCTGGCGCGGCGGATCGAGCGGGGCGTGGGAGAGCTGGCGCGACGATAGATCGGATCACGCGCCTGCGGGGTTTCCGTTGATCCGGCTTTCCGCCCCCAGATCCTTCGCTTCGCTCAGGATGACAGTGCGAACGGTTTTCAGCCAACGGGCGACGTCGCTTCGCTCAGGATGACAGCTCAAGGGTCTTTTCGTCGAAGGCTGTTGTTAATCTATCCCGGACTCTGAGGGCGCTTACGCGATAACCGCCAAATGTCATCCTGAGCGCAGCGAAGGATCTGGGGGAAGGGAAGCCAAGTCGGCCGACCGATCCTGCCACTCGGGATTCGCCGCCTCGACAAGGGCGACCTTCCGCGCGCGGCGCCAGCCTTTGAGTTGTTTTTCTCGCAGGATCGCATCTCTTACGCTCTGGAAACACTCGCAGTAAACCAGACTGTCGACTTGATAGCGTGAGGTGAAGCCCTCAGGTTGCTTTGTTTTGTGCTCTTGTACGCGCCGGGCGAGGTTGTTGGTCATTCCGACGTACAAGACCTGCGACCGGCTTGCCATGATGTAGACGAAGTAGGAGGGCACGTGGCTCTCTCGGCGGTTTCCGCCGCTCCAGCTTTCCGCCCCCAGATCCTTCGCTTCGCTCAGGATGACAATCTGACGGG
>DATBQN010000334.1:0-7104 GCA_036560825.1 Thermoanaerobaculia bacterium | reverse complement strand
GCCGGTGTCCCTCAGGCTATCTCTCCCGCCGGCTGCGCCCCGGGGTCTCTCTCGCTCGCTTTCGCGGCGCCGGGCGCCGAGCTGCCGGCCTGGCTCGACATCGACCGCGCGAGCGTTCCGCTCGATGGACCCAGTGTCGGCCCGACCGCCAGTAAGTTCCACGGCTTCTGCCCCTGCGGCTGCAGCTTCGTGCGGGACTGCAACACCAGCGCGGATTGCTTCGGCGGGGCCCCTTGCTTCTCGGCCCCGAGCTGCTGCTAGGTCTCGAGGGCGCCTACGCCGCCCACACGTGGTCGCGCGAGCGGCCCTCGCGCTTGCTGCGGTAGAGGGCCTGGTCGGCGCGGTCGGTGATCTCGGAGAGGGTGCGGCCGTGCTCGGGGTAGGAGGCGAGGCCCATGGAGATGGAGATGGGGAGGGTCACGCCGTCTAGCGCCAGCGGATGATCGGCCAGGTGGGCGCGGACGCGCCGGCAGTAGCTGACGGCGCCGTCGGCGGTCGCTCCCGCCAGCCGGACGATGAACTCGTCGCCTCCCACCCGCGAGCAGAGGTCGTCGCCGCTGCGGGCGGCGCTGCGGATGGCGTCGGCCACGGCGCGGATGAGCGCCGACCCCAGGGCGTGGCCGAAGGTGTCGTTGACCGTCTTCAGGCGATCGATGTCGATCATCACGATGGTGTACGGCCCGAGCTTGCTGCGCAGGTTGGAGGCGGCGGTGAAGTAGCGCAGGTTGGGGAGGCCGGTCAGCGCGTCGGTGTGGGCGGCGACGAAGAGCGAGCGATGGAGGTCGGCTCCCAGCATGCCCGTCTCGGCGGAGAAGTAGGCGACCAGCCAGAGGCCGGTGAGCGGCCAGACGAGCCCCCGTCCCGCCGCCCACCAGCCCGCCGCTCCCGCCGGCAAACCGCGGCCGGCCGCGAGCCAGGCCACTCCGAGGATCAGCAGCGTGGCGACGGCGGCCTTGCCGTAGGTCTGGCGGCGCGAGGCCGTCGGCGTGCTGGCGTAGAGGACGATGTAGTAGAGGAAGACGAAGGGGCTGCCACTGTCGCCGGTCCACAGGATGACGACGGTGATCCAGGCGAGGTCGATCGCCGTCTCGAGCCAGATCCTCATCTCGACCGACAGGCGGGCGAGGAGCCGCGAGTGGAGGAGGAGCGTGTAGACCATCATGAGGCCGGCGAGCGACCAGAGGGCGAGGCGGTCGGCGGCCGGGTAGAGCAGGCTGTAGAGGACGACCAGGGCGGCCGCCAGCCAGTGGAGGTTGCGCACCAGCGACGAGTAGGAGTGGAAGCGCTCGCGCTCGATCGCCGCGAGGGCGCTCGAGGGCTCGAGCAGGCGCGGGGCGGGCTCCTCGCGGCGCGGCGCGTTCACGGCGATCCCGGGATGACCATCTACTGTAGAGGTGCAGCCGGGGCCGCCATGGCCGCCATGCCGGCGAGCATCGCCCGCGCCCTCTCCGGGTCCTTGCAGTAGTGGAAGGTGAGGGCCTCCCAGGGGTGGCCAGCGTAGCGCTCCTGGAAGGCCGGATCGTCCTCCAGCCGGCCGGCGAGCCAGCTCTCGTAGAGGCGGTGGGGGAGATTGACGCTGGGGAGTTGGCGGGTCGCCTTCCATTTCCACAGCAGGACGTTGAGGATGGTCTCGTCGACCACCGGCGGATGGGCCCCCCGCCGCTCGAGGTCGCGGGCGATGGCGTCGCACTCGGCGAGGAACGGCCGGCAGGCCGGCGCGAAGCCGATGGCGCAGGAGTGGACGTAGGGCATCGACTTCGCCGCCACCCCGAGCTCCGCCATCAGCGCGCCATTGACCTCGTCCCCCAGGTCGCGCGGATGGCGCGGCAGGAGGGGGGTGGCGCCGGGGCCCGCGGCGAGGTCGAGGAGGCGGTCGATCGCGAGGGTCGGCACGTGGTCGGCGTCGAGGTAGACGCCCCGCTCGAGGCCGTGGTCCAGGGCGTCGAGGAGCGCCGTGAGCTTGAGGTAGGCGACGCGCCGGCCGCTGCTTTCGATCCGCCGGACGGCGAGGTTGGGCGAGGTGAAGCCGGGCTCGGCGTCGACGGCGTAGAGGACGACGGGGAGGCGGGAGAAGACAGCGAGCCCCTCGATGAGCACCTTTGCCAGGGGGAGGAAACGGGCGTCGGCGTGGGTCACCCAGGCGGCGGGAGGGAGGCTCGTCATGAGCGGCGGAGCCCGGCGGCGCGGGCTTCCTCGGCGATCTCCTCGGTCCCCGGGATGGGCCCGAAGACGCGCTCCGCGAGCTCGACCAGCTCGGCGTCGAAGAGGCCGCGGTAGAAGGGGTCGCCGGCGCACCAGCGGAAGCGCTCGGCGAGGGCCATCTCGCGCGCCCGGCCGTCGAACGCCAGGCCGTCAAACGAGTCGCCCCAGGCGGTCGGTCCCCAGCGCGCCACCTCGTCGATCCCGGCGTCGGTGAAGGGCAGGCCGAGCCGGACGGCGAGCGCCTCGCGGTACTCCGGCTCGGCGATCCAGCGGTTGAAGAGGACGAAGGTGGGCTCGTGGCGCAGGAAGCGGGTCTCGCCCAGGACCTCGCGGGCGTAGTCCTTGAAGCGGCGGGCGGCGGTGGCGACCGATGCCTCGGCGATCGGGTGGACGCCGCCACGCGCCCAGCGCAGCAGGCTCGCGAGGTTGTTCCACGGGTCGCGCAGCACGAGGAGGTCGACCCGCCGGGCGCTCGCCCCCACCCAGCCGTCGTGCGCCGCCTCGGCCTCCGCGCAGAAGACCCTGGCAAGGTCTTTGCCCTCGTAGTTGTGGAGGAGGAAGGCCTTGGGCGCGGGGCGCCCTGGCTCGGCCCGCTCGCGGACGAGGTCGATCCCCACCCCGACGCTGTCGGGGAGGTAGCAGGAGGCGAAGGGGCTCTCCCCCGGCGTGCAGTTGTCGAGGAAGCAGCCGTCGCCGGGGAGCTGGCCGAGCAGCCACTGCGCCACGGCGTGGCTCCCCGAGCGGCGCAGGGCCGCGATGCGCAGCTCGATCTCGTTGATCGGCAAAGAATTGACCCCCGGAACGCAAGCTGACTATACTGCCTGCGTCCTTGACTCAAGCCCTCTTCGCGGCGCCCGGGAGCGTGGGGAAACCGCCATGATCGACGTCCTCCTCGCCCATTCGTTCTTCCTGCGCAACGATCCCAAACAGGTGGAGAAGATGCGGCCCTACGCGCCGCTCGGGACCCTCTACGCGGCGGCCCACCTGCGCAGCCTGGGCTGCTCGGTGGCGCTCTTCGACGCCATGCTCGCCGAGGGGATCGACGAGTACGTCGAGCTCCTCGACCGCCACCGCCCGAAGGTCGTCGCCCTCTACGAGGATCAGTTCAACTTCCTCAACAAGATGTGCCTGTCGCACGCCCGCCAGGCGGCCTGCCGGATGAGCGCCCTGGCGCGCGAGCGCGGCGCCCGCGTCGTGGCGGCAGGGGCGGAGATCACCGATCACCCGGAGATCTACTTCCCGCACGGCGTCGAGTACGCCCTGCTCGGCGAGGCGGACCACACGCTGGCCGAGCTGGTGCCGGCGCTCCTCAGGCGATCAGGAGCCGCGCAGCTGACCGCTACGGCCTCGCCGATCACCGCGATCGCCGGCCTCGCCTGGCCGGACCCGGACGCTCCGGGCGGCGTGGCGCGGAGCGCCGCGCGCCCGCCCGAGCGCCAGCCCGACGTCTTCCCCTTCCCCGCCTGGGACCTCCTCGACGTCGAGCGCTACCGCGCCGCCTGGCGCCGCGCGCACGGCACCTTCAGCCTCAACATGGTGACCACGCGGGGCTGCCCGTTCCACTGCAACTGGTGCGCGAAGCCGATCTGGGGCCAGCGTTACGCCATGCGCTCGGCGGCGAGCGTCGCCGACGAGATGGCGCTCCTCAAGCGGACCTTGAAGCCCGACCACCTCTGGTTCGCCGACGACATCTTCGGCCTCCAGCCGCGCTGGGTGGCCGAGCTCGCCGCCGCCGTCGAGGAGCGCGACGCGGCGATCCCCTTCATGATCCAGTCGCGCGTCGACCTGATGACCAAGCGCGCCGTCGAGGGCCTGGCGCGCGCCGGCTGCGCCGAGGTCTGGCTGGGGGTCGAGAGCGGCAGCCAGAAGATCCTCGACGCCATGGACAAGGGGACGCGGGCCGAGCAGATCCCGGTGGCGCGCGAGCGGCTGCGGAGCGCCGGCATCCGCGCCTGCTACTTCCTCCAGCTCGGCTACCCCGGCGAGACCTTCGAGGACATCCTGACGACGGCGCGCCTGGTGCGCGACACCCTCCCCGACGACATCGGGGTCTCCGTCTCCTACCCGCTGCCGGGCACCAAGTTCCACGCCATGGTCAACTCCCATCTCGGGGAGAAGGATCGCTGGGACGACAGCAGCGATCTCGCCATGATGTTCCAGGGCACCTATCAGACGCCGTTCTACCGCGAGCTCCACCGCCTGCTCCACCGCGAGCTCGACCTCCGCCGCGAGGCCGCCGGCAACGGCTCGCCGGCGCACGCGGCCGGCCTGGCGGAAGCCCTGGGGGCGGTCGCCGCGCGCTGGAGCGAGCTCGAGGCCGCCGAGGCCGGCCATCGCAGCCTGCACCCGACGGCGATCGAGAAGGACTACGGGACGCCCGCCGCCCCCGACCTCTCGCGGACGTGGAATTGAAGAGCGGAAGACCCGAACGAGGAATCCTCAGTGCTATGTCATTCTGAGCGCAGCGAAGAATCTGGGGGCTGGGCCGGATCGAGCCTTCCCCCGCCCAGATCCTTCGCTTCGCTCAGGATGACATGGGGTTGGGTTTACTCTCGAGGGAACTTGGTGCTGCGATTGAAATCCGCTTCGCTCGCTGTAGGGATAGCCTGACTCGTGGCCGACCTCCTCCTCACCCACGGCTACTTCCTCCACGAGGACCCCAAAGAGGTCCAGGTGATGAAGCCCTACCCGCCGCTGGGGCTGCTCTATCTCTCCGCCTACCTGAAGCGCGCGGGCTTCGCGGTCGAGATCTTCGACAGCACGTTCGCCGCGCCGGCCGACCTCGCGGCGCGGCTCGCGGCGGGCTCGGGCAACGGCCGCGGAGGCGTCGTCGGCATCTATACCAACCTGATCACCCGCGGCGCCGTGCTCGCCGCCGTCGCCGCCGCCAAGGCGCACGGCTGGACCGTCGTCCTCGGCGGCCCCGAGTCGGCCGGTTACCCGGAGGAGTACCTCGCCCACGGTGCCGACGTCGTGGTGGTGGGCGAGGGGGAGGCGACGATGGTCGAGCTCCTGCCGGCGCTCGCCGCGCGCGGCCCGCATCGCCTCCACGGCGTCGCCGGCACCGTCTTCCGCGACGAGGCCGGCGCCCTGGTGACGAACCCGGAGCGGGCGCAGCTCCCCGATCTCGACGCCCTCCCCTGGCCCGACCGCGCGGCGATCGACCTGCCGCGCTACGTCGACGTCTGGCGCGAGCACCACGGCCAGGGGAGCGTCAACCTGATCACCGCGCGCGGCTGCCCCTACCGCTGCCGCTGGTGCTCGCACGCCGTCTTCGGCTTCACCCACCGCCGGCGGAGCCCCGCCGACTGCGCCGCGGAGCTCGAGCACATTCGCGACGCCTATGCGCCCGAGCAGGTCTGGTACGCCGACGACGTGTTCACCATCCACCACCGCTGGCTCTTCGACTACGCCGCGGAGCTCGACCGCCGGGGTCTCCGCCTCCCCTTCGAGACCATCTCGCGCCCCGACCGCATGATGAAGGACGAGGTGCTCGCGACGCTCGCCAGCATGGGCTGCTGGCGGATCTGGATCGGCTCCGAGAGCGGCAGCCAGCGGATCCTCGACGCCATGGAGCGCGGCACCACGGTCGAGCAGGTGCGCTGGGCGACCCACGCCGCCCAGCGCCACGGCATCCAGGTCGGCATGTTCCTCATGTGGGGCTACGAGGGCGAGACGGTCGAGGACATCGCGGCGACGGTCGAGCACGTCAAGCGCTGCAACCCCGACGTCTTCCTGACCACCGTCGCCTATCCGATCAAGGACACCGCCTACTTCCGCCAGGTGGGGGGCCGCGTCGTCGCCCCGCGCGCCTGGGCGCAGGCGACCGACCGCGACTACGAGGTGAGCGGGCGGCCGGCGCGCGCCTACTACGGCCATGCCGACCGCTGGCTGAAGAGCGAGGTCGAGGCCTGCCGCCTCGAGGCGAGCGACCCGGCGGGCGCCGCGGCTCTCCACCGCGCGGCGGGGGAGGCGCGCGCGGCGCTCCTCGCCGCGGGCGCGGCCGGCGCCTGACCGCGAGGTCCTCAGGCGCTCGCGGCCGGTGCCGCGAGCTGAGAGCCGAGCTGCACCCGCACCAGACGGTCGAGGTCCGCCGACGGGCGGAGCGGGTCGGGCGCGCGGGAGAGGGCGACGAGGTTGCGCACGGTCTGCACCGGTGTGAGGATGAGCCCGTGGACGCTCCACCATCCGAGGATCAGGCTCGAGGCGAGAGCGCCGAGCTGGGCATTGCGGCGGCAGCGCGGGCAGGCGATGACCTGGACGGTGCGCCACGAGCAGACGTAGACCGCCGACCAGACCTTGAACGACTTCCCGACGTCGACCGGACCGGGTCCCTCGCACCGGGGACAGCGGCCGGAGTGCATCTCCATGACCTGCTGCTCGACGACTCCGTCGGCAAGCTGGCGCGAGCGCGCCACGGCCTGGCCGCGCGTCCGGCAGCTCTCGTCGCAGAAGCGCTGGTCGCCGTCGCGCTTGCCGCCGAGGACGATGGTGGTGCCGCAGTAGCCGCAGGATTGCATGGGGCAGCGACGATAACACTCCTCGCTTCCAGCCGCCGGGTGAGCCCGGAGGGCAGCTCCTTCGCGGGACCCTCACGAGCGGGCGGCGCGAGGCCTCGGGGGCCGGCGCCGGTGCGGCGATGAGCCTGCTCACGCCCGCCTCGCCGTTCGACGCCCTCGCCGCCGACTACGACCGCCAGTTCACCGACAGCCTCCTCGGCGGCACCCTCCGCCGCGCCGTCTGGCGGCGGCTGGACGCGGCGTTCGCGCCGGGCGCGCGGGTCCTCGAGGTCGCCTGCGGCACCGGCGAGGACGCCGTCCACCTGGGCGCGCGCGGGGTGCGCGTGCTGGCGACCGACGCCTCCGCGGCGATGGTCGAGCAGGCGCGCCGGAAGGTCGTGCG
>DATBQN010000333.1:0-6589 GCA_036560825.1 Thermoanaerobaculia bacterium | reverse complement strand
GTAGGTGACCGGGTTCGAGCGGCTGGAGCGGCCGAGCGGCCGCTGGTCGACGAGCGTCACGTCGGCGAGCTCGGCGAGGCCGGAGAGCTCGTCGACCTCTCCGGGCTCGACGTCGACCACCCCGCGCGAGCGCTGGTAGGTGCCGTAGAGGACGTTCTCGACGAGCGTCGACTTGCCGGAGCCCGAGACGCCGGTCACCGCGACCATGGCGCCGAGCGGCAGGTCGACGTCGATCCCCTTCAGGTTGTGGGCGCGGGCGCCGCGCACGACGACCCGCGGCAGCCCTTCGAGCTCCTCGTCGAGCGACTCGCGCCCCCGCTCGCGGCGGAAGCGGGCGACGTGGCGGCGGGCCGGGGTCGGCGGGCGCTCCTTGAGGTAGCGGCCGGTGAGCGAGCGCTCGGCGGCGAGGATGGCGGCGATCGGCCCCTCGGCGACCACCTCGCCGCCGTGCTCGCCCGCCGCCGGGCCGAGGTCGATGACGTGGTCGGCGCCGCGGATGATGGTGCGGTCGTGCTCGACGACGAGTACCGTGTTGCCGCGCCGGGCGAGGTCGCGGAGGAGGCCGAGGAGGCGCTCGCTGTCCTGCGGGTGGAGGCCGATCGTCGGCTCGTCGAGGACGTAGAGCGTGCTGGTGAGCCCCGAGCCGAGCGCCGCGGCGAGGTGGATGCGCTGCGTCTCGCCGCCGGAGAGGGTGCGCGCCTGGCGGTCGAGGGTCAGGTAGTCGAGCCCCACCCGGTGGAGGACGTCGACGCGCTCGCCGAGCTCCTCCAGCAGGTGGCCGGCGACCTCGCGCTGCCGCGGCGTCCACCGCCGCTCGCGGAGCCAGCCGCGGAGCCGCTCGACGCTCATGCCGGTGAGCTGGGGGAGCGTCCTCCCCTCCAGACGGACGGCCAGCGCCTCGGGCTTCAGACGGGCGCCGCCGCACTGCGGGCACGGCGTGTAGGAGCGGTAGCGGGCGAGCAGCACGCGCACGTGAACGCGGTAGGTGCGCTGCTCGAGCCAGGCGAAGAAGGCGTCGAGGTTGACGAACTTCCCCTGCCCGCTCCACACCCACTCGCGCGCCGCCGCCGGGAGCTCGCGCCAGGGGACGTCGAGGGGGATCCGGCGCCGCCGGGCGGCGGCGAAGAGCTCCTCGTAGAGGTCCTCGTAGGCCGGCGTGTTCCAGGGCGCGATGGGCTGCTCGCCGAGGGTGCGCCGCGGGTCGGGCACCACCCGCTCGCGGTCGATGCCGATCACCCGGCCGAAGCCCTGGCAGCCGGGGCAGGCGCCGAGCGGCGAGTTGAAGGAGAAGAGGGGCGGCGTCGGGCGGCGGACGACGGTGCCGCAGACCGGGCAGGCGAGCTCGCGGCTGTAGTACCGGATTCCGGGGATGCCGGGAATGCCGGGGACGCCGGCCGCGCCGCGCGCCGCCGGGGTCTCCGCGGGCCGGCCGGCCGGGCGGCCCTCGACCCGTCCCAGGCCCAGCGCCGAGCCCAGCCGGTAGGCCTCCTCGAGGGTCGAGGTGACGCGCGGGAGGGCCTCCGGGCCGGCCGGGAAGCGGCCGAGGACGAGCGGCAGCGGGTCGAGCGCGGCGGGCCAGGGATCGCCGGGCTCGATCCGCGCGATCTCGTCGCTCGCAGCATCGGCGCCGCCGCCGGCGGGGCCCGGCTCGACGAGCCGGCGCCGGAAGCCCTGCCGCACCAGCTCGGCCAAAGCCTCGTCGGCGCGGCGGCGCGGCCGCTCGACGCGGACGACGAGGAGGAAGGGGTCGCCGGCGGCGCCCGCTGCGAGCTCCGCCGCGGCCTCCTCGGGCGAGTAGGTCGCCACCGGCCCGTGCCCGTGCGGGCAGACCACCTCGCCGAGGTGCGTGTAGAGCAGGCGCAGGACGTCGTGGACCTCGGTGATCGTCCCCACCGTCGAGCGGGCGTTCCTGACCGAGTTCTTGGCTTCCAGCGCGACGGCGGGGAGGATGTTGCGGATGTCGTCGACCGGCGGCCGCTCCATCTGGTCGAGGAACTGGCGGGCGTAGGTCGACATCGATTCGACGAAGCGCCGCTGCCCCTCGGCGAAGATGGTGTCGAAGGCGAGCGACGACTTGCCGGCGCCCGACGGGCCGGTGACGACGGTCACCGCGCCGTGCGGCACGCGGCAGTCGATCCCCTTGAGGTTGTGCGTGCGGGCGCGCTCGATCTCGATCGCGGTGCGGAAGGCCATCGGCGTCGTGGCCGGCCCCCGCAGCCCATGGGGATTCCCAGTCGATTCCCCTGGCCGGCGGCGTCGGGCCGAGCAGGCCATGGTATCCCGAGCGCCGCCGGGGGAGAAGACGGGTCAGGCCGGGCCGGCGTAGAGGTCGCCCAACCACGCCTCCGCCGCGGCCTCGTCGCGCGCGGAGGTCAGGAAGCGCACCCAGGCCCCCTGCTCGTGCCAGACCGGGACCAGCTCCCAGACGCAGTAGGTCGGCTTGTGGGCGCCGTCGCGCGGGAAGAGCTCGAAGCCCGGCATCGCGTCGCCGTCCTTGTAGAAGACGGTCTCCCAGATCTCGTTGTTGCCGCGCCAGGTGCTGACGATGAGGAAGTAGAAGTCGCCGCCGCAGCGGTGGAGGATCACGAAGCCCAGGCCGCGCGCCTCGAGCGGGGTCGCGGTGAGCTTGGCGCGGGCCAGCCGCGTCACCTCCTCGGGCACGGGCCGGTCGTCGGGATGGAGCCCGTACCACTTGAGCAGGGCCCCGGGCAGGGCGAGCGGCTCGCCCGGCGTGGCGCGCTTGGGTCCGTGCCGGTACTCCGGGGCAACCCCCAGGTCGGACGCCAGGAGGTCTGCGAGATGCGCTCTCTCCGCGGTCGCCATCGTTTGTCCTCCCCGTCTGGATTTATACAGCATCTCCGGCTCCGCGCCCCGGCGGTTCCCAGGGCTTACGCCCTGGGCTATGAATGTGTCGCCCTACGGGCTCAGAGGACCCGCGCGCTCACGGACGCCAGCCCGTAGGGCGGCATACTCCTAGCCCAGGGCGCAAGCCCTGGGCTGACGCGCAACGACGCCAAACATGCCCCTGGGCTGACGCAACGACGCCCAATCTGCCTGCGCAACGTCCTGTCAGCCCGGGCCGCCGTCGCCGCGCTCGCGGTCGGGCGGGCGCGGCTCGTCGCCTTCGGCTGGACGGCGGCTGTCGCGGTCGCGGGCGGCCGGGTGGCGCTCGTCGCGCGGCGCGGCGCCGAAGACGCGGCGGAGCCAGCTCCGGAAAGGGTGCGCCCGCGGGGCGTCCTGCCCGTTGTCCGGCTCGGCGCGCTCGCCCGCCGCGGTCTCCTCGTCTCCATCGCGTCCCTCGCGGGGCCGCGAGGAGATGGCGCTCTCGCCGCCGCCCAGGGCTGGCGACTGGGCGAGCATCTCCGGCGACCAGCCCTGGTGCTGGTTGCAGAGGTCGGTCGGCACCTGCCCGGCGGGGAAGATCTCGGTGAGGACGGTGGGGCAGTACTCGGTCGCCAGCAGGCCGGTCGCGGGGTCGATGACCGCCGTCGAGAGGCCGGGCGGCTGGCTGAAGGTGCGGTAGCCGCCGGGCGGGCGCACGGCGACGACGAAGCGGCTCCAGATCGGCAGCGCCCCGCGGGCCCCCGAGAGACCGGTGGGGGCGTTGTCGTCGTAACCCACCCACACCACCGTGGCGCGATCGGGCGAGTAGCCGGCGAACCAGCTGTCGCGCTGGTCGTTGGTGGTGCCGGTCTTGCCGGCGAGTTCGCCCTCGACCCCCTGGGCGCGCGCCGAGCGCCCGGTGCCGCGGTCGAGCACGCCCTGGAGCATCGAGGTCAGCAGGTAGGCGACCTGGGGCGTCAGCACGCGCTCGGGCGCCGCGAGCGCCGTCCCCTTGATCGCCTTGCCGTGGCGGTCGCGGACGGCCAGGAGGGCGTGGACGGTAGGCCGCAGGCCGCCCTTCGCGAGGGTGGCGTAGACGGTCGCCAGCTCGACCGGGGTGAGGTCCGCGGCGCCCAGGGCGACGGCGGGGACCGGCTCGAGCGGCTCGCTGATCCCCATGCCGTGGGCGAGCTCGACGATCGGCGGCAGGCCCACCTGGAGGGCCAGGCGCGCCGTCGCCAGGTTGTAGCTGTGCTCGAGCGCGGTGCGCGCCGAGACCCAGCCGTGGTAGTCGCCGTCGTCGTTCTTCGGCGTCCAGGTGCGGCTCCCCATCGTCACGGTGAGCGGCGAGTCGTCGAGGAAGGTCGCCGGCATGGCGCGATGCCGCTCGAAGGCCGCGGCGTAGACGATCGGCTTGAAGGCGCTCCCCGCCTGGCGGTGCGCCTGGCCGGCGCGGTCGAACTGGCTCGCCGAGTACTGCCGGCCGCCGACGTAGGCGAGGATGCCGCCGGTCTCGGGGTCGATCGACACCAGGGCGGATTGGAGCGCCGGACCCTTGCGGCGCCTGGAGCCCTTCTCGAGGCTCGCCAGCCCGGCCTCGACGGCGCGCTGCGCCGCCTGCTGGTCGCGCCAGTCGAGGGTCGAGAAGAGGGTGTAGCCGGCGTCGTCGAGGTCGGTCACCCCGAAGCGGCGCTCGGCCTCCTGCGCCGCCGCGTCGGCGAAGTAGGGAGTGCGCCGCTTGACGATCGGCTCGGGGGCGACGGCGAGCGGCGCCGACATCTCCCGCGCCGCGCGCGCGGCGTCGACGAGACCGAGCTTCTGCATCCGGCCGAGCACCCAGTCGCGCCGCTCGCGGCAGCGGTCGGGGTGCTCGATCGGCGAGTAGACGGCCGGGGCGCTGATCATCCCGGCGAGCACCGCCGACTCCGGCAGCGTGAGCTGCTCGACGTCCTTGCCGAAGTAGGCGCGCGCCGCCGCCCCCACCCCCATGAGGTTCACCCCGTTGCTCGCCCCGAGGTAGATCTCGTTGAGGTACGCCTCGAGGATCTCCTTCTTCTTGTAGCGGCTCTCGAGGAGGACGGTGAGCACGGTCTCGCGGAGCTTGCGGGTGAGGGTGCGCTCCTGGGTGAGGTAGAGGTTCTTCACCAGCTGCTGGGTGAGCGTGCTGCCGCCCTGACGGATGCCGTGGCCGCGCACGTCCACCCAGGCGGCGCGGGCGACGCCCGTGAGGGAGATGCCGGAGTGGGTGAAGAAGCTCTCGTCCTCGGCGGCGAGGACGGCGCCGATGAGGTCCTGCGGTACCTCGCCGAGGACGACCGGGCGGCGATCCTTCTGCTCGGGGCCGTAGAACGAGGCGAGGAGCGGCGGCTCGAGCGTCAGCGCGTCGAGCTTGCGGCCGTCGAGGCGGAGCGCGGCGACGCGGCCGCCGCGGAGCTCGATCTCGGCGAGGCCACCCCCGCGGCCGTCGCCGCCGTCGCCGTCGTCAGGAACGGGGAAGCTGCGCAGGTGGACGGCGAGGCCGTGCTCGGCCGGACGATAGCGGCCGGCCGGGAGGGCTTCGCCGCCCGCGTCGGCGCGATAGCCGCCCGACTTGAGCTCGGCGAGCAGGCGCTCGAGGCTGCAGGGCGCGCCCTCCTCGAGGCGCGTCGGACGCGCGTAGAGGCGGGACGGCTGGCGATAGGTGATGTCATCGAACTGGCCCGTGAGGCGCCAGAACGGCCCGACCACGACGACCGCGACGGCGGCGGCAAGCCCGCCCAGGACGACCGCCAGGATCAGCCAGCGCCGGCGGCGCCACCCGGAGGCCGGGCTGGAAGTGCTGCGTTTGCCAAGCATTACAGGGGTGGGGTCGGGGCGGCTCACACTCCGCGTCGGCTCTCCACGCGAACGTCGTGCGGTGCCGGAGGGAGCGGGTAGACAAGGGGGGCTGCAAGAAGCGCTCCATGGGCGGGAGTTGCGCCGCCGTGGCACGGAGGTTGCTCCTTGCAGGCTGCATGGCTGGACGCTATTAACCGGAAATCGCGGACATAGGAGGAGGAGCTCATGGGCATTCTGATCTACCTGATCATCGGCGGTCTCATCGGCTGGATCGCCAGCATCATCATGCGCACCGACGCGCAGCAGGGCATCATCCTGAACGTCGTCGTGGGCATCGTCGGCGCGCTGATCGCCGGCTTCCTGATCGCGCCGCACCTCGGCACGGGCACCATCAACAGCGGTGACTTCACCGTCTCGGGCCTGCTCGTCTCGCTCGTCGGCGCCATCGTCCTGCTCGCCATCGTCAATCTGTTCCGGCGCGGCACCGTGCGCTAGCCGTCCCGCCGGATCTCGAGCGGGGGCCGGCGAGCCCGGCCTCCGCGCCTCTCTCCCATCGCCCCGCCCGCGCCAGGTTCGCTCGCCAGATTCGACGGCTCCCGGCTTGGTGACAAGCCTGCATCTCGCGCTAAACTTCCGGCCCAGCTCGACGCTTGAATCGGCCGCCGCCGGCGGCGGGAGCTCCTGGGCGCGATGGCCTACTTCCGTGACATCACCGAGCAGGTGCGGCTCGAGAGGGCCGTGAGCTCCAAGCCCGGCGCGAGCGTATGGCGCGCCTTCGACCCGGGGCGCGGCTCCCCCGTCGCCGTCAAGCTCATCCCGATGGCCGGCGGCCCGGAGGACGCGCCGGCCTTCGTGCGCGCCATGGGCGCGCTGCAGGGCGTCCATCATCCCAGCCTGCCGGCGCTGCTCGATTTCGGCTTCACCCCCGACGGCAAGGCGTTCCTCGTCT
>DATBQN010000332.1:0-3485 GCA_036560825.1 Thermoanaerobaculia bacterium | reverse complement strand
CTCTCTAGCTCATCGTCCGACGAGACCGACTGGAACGGAGACCGACCGACATGAGATCGACCCGCTGCTTCCTCAGCCTCTCGCCGCTCCTCGCCGCCGCACTGCTCGCCGCCTGCGCCTCGGCGCCGGCCGCGCGGCGGGCCCAACCGACCGCCGCCGCGGCGCCCGCGCTCAATCAGGAGGTGCATCTGGAGGGCGTCCTCACCGACAACGGCATGGGCTGCTCGGCCCTGCGCACCCCCGACGGCTCGCTCTATACCTTCGCCCGCGACCTCGAGGGGCCCAAGAAGGGCGAGCACATCTGGGTCGACGGCTACGTCACCGCCGCGGCGGGCTGCCGCTCGGGGACCAACATCATGCCGAAGAGCGCCGGCCTGGCCGAGGAGGGGGTCGCCGGCGAGGGCGGACGGACGACCGGCACGCGAAGTCTGCGTGCGCGGCTCAACTCCGCGTCGCTGAACGCTGCGACCCCGCCGCCGCCGTCTCCGCTTCCATGAACTCCGCCTCGACCCGCCGCGGCAGCACCCCGGCCTCGTGGCCGCGGTCGAGGAGGAGCTGGACGGCCTTCCTCCCCGCCTCTCCGTAGGCGCGCGTCCAGTCGTTCACGTACATCCCTACGAAGCGGTCCGAGCGGGCGAGGTCGTCCTCGAGGCCGCGGGCGTAGCGCTGGGCGTACCCCAGCGCCTCGGCGCGATGGTCGAGGCCGAACTCGATGCTCTCGGTGAGGAGGCGGCAGAGCCGGCGCTTGAGAGCCGGGTCGAGGTCGCGCCGGATGCCGTTGCCGCCGAGCGGGAGCGGCAGGCCGGTCTCGCCCTTCCACCACTCGCCGAGGTCGACGACCTTCTCGAGCCCCATGTCGCCGTAGGTGAGCTGCCCCTCGTGGATGACCACCCCCGCCTCCGCCTCGCCGTCGCGCACCGTCTCCAGGATGCGGTCGAAGGGGACGATGCGGGTGGCGGCCGCCGGCTGCCAGAGTCGCAGCGCGAGGTGCGCGGTGGTCAGCTCGCCGGGGATCGCCACCTGGACGCCGGCGAGGTCCTCGCGCCGCAGCGGGCGGCGGGAGACGACGACCGGACCGTAGCCGTCGCCGAAGCTGGCGCCCGAGGGCATGAGCTGGTAGCGGTCGGCGAGGTAGGCGTAGCCGTGGAACGAGAGGGCGGTGATCTCGTAGGTGCCATGGAAGGCGGCCTGATTCAGGCTCTCGATGTCCTGGAGGACGTGGCGCACCTCGAGCCCCTCCGTCGCCAGCAGGCCCTGGGTGAGGGCATAGAACATGAAGGCATCGTCGGAGTCGGGGCTGTGGGCGATGCGGACGAGGGTCTCCCCCGCGTGGTGGAGGTCGATCGGCGGGCGATTCATGGCGCCGGGGAGGCTATCAGATCCCTGCTGACACTCCGGCCAGGTTCCCCCTCCCGGATTCTTCGCTGCGCTCAGAATGACATGCGGAAGTGATCTCAAGGCTGGCGTCCCGTACACTTCAAAGAGGAGGACCGGCATGAAGAACCCCGACCGAGCCCTTTCGACCCTGCTCCTCGCGGCGGCCCTGGCCGCGCTCCCGGCCGCGGCCTGTGCCGGGAGTCGGGACCAGCCTCAGGGCACCGAGACCGCGGACGCCCCGGCCCGCCGCGACGCCGTCGTCGCCTCCGGCGTCCTCTCCCGCGAGAAGGACTGCCAGCTCCTGCGCACCCCGACGGGTCAGACCTACGTGCTCATCGGCCGGCTCACCCAGGCGACCGCGGGCGCCCGCGTCCGCGTCAGCGGCCGGCGCGGCGGCCGGACCGCCTGCCGCCAGGGGCCGTCGATCCTCGTCGAGGCGGTGCGGCCGGAGGAGCTCGAGCCGGCGGCCCGGCAGCCGGGCGATCCCGTGGTGCCCGGACCCGGCATGGTCCGCCAGGAGAACCACCACCTCGACGAAGCTGCGCTGGGCAAGGCGAAGCCCATCCAGGTGACCGGCCTCCTGACCCGCGAGGGGGTGGAGTGCCCGGTGCTGCGCACCCCGAAGGGCGGGATCTTCGCCCTCGCCGGCGACCTCAAGGGCTTCAAGACCGGCGAGCGGGTGACCGTCACCGGCACCCTCGCCGAGGCCTCCATCTGCCAGCAGGGAACGACGATCGACGTGCGCGAGATCGGACGGCCGAAGTAAAGCTGTGTCCCTACTCGTACTGGATGAAGCCCGGCGCGAGGATGCCGTCGGGGTCGAACCGCTTCTTGGCGGCGAGGATGCGCGGCCAGCGGTCGCCGAAGTGCTGCGCCCACTTCTCCGCCGTGTCGAAGGTGATGTAGCCCGAGAGGTAGCGCTTGCCGCCGTAGACGATGGAGAGCTCGCTCGCCATGTCGAGCTGCGCCAGCGCGCGGTCGAGATAGGCGCGCGGCACCCCGGGCAGGATGCCCCAGCCCATCACGAAGTCCCCCTCGGGGTGCATGAAGAGCGGCACCTCGGAGGTCCCCGTGTAGGCGGGCCAGAGCAGGATGTGGCCGCCGGGGCCGAGCGCCTGCGGCGGGGTGATCGAGAGCGCCTGCTCGATGAACTCGCGCGCCGTGTCCCAGGGGAGCGTCGTCTCCATCCAGGGGTGGGCCAGGTCCCAGTAGCCGCCGCGGCGCCAGAGCTCGAAGACGGGGTCCATGCGGTGGGCGAACTCGGCGTGGGTGAAGTCCTCGGTGTGGAGGTGCCGGTAGTGGCGCAGGCCGGCGAGGGTCGCGGCGGTGTCGGGGTCCTCGGCGCCCGAATCCCCAGAGCCCAGCGCGTCGAGCTCGACCGTCAGATGGACCGGATAGAGCCAGTAGGCGAAAGTCTGGATGCCCTCGCCCAGCACCATCCCCTCGCCCATCTTCTTCATCCCCTGGAGGCAGGGCGTGCACCAGGCCTCGAGGCTCGAGAAGGTGAGGTTCTCCGGCGACATGATGTTCTTGACGTCCTCCATGAGGACGCCGAGGTCGTCGTAGAGCAGGTAGTACATGCGGACCCGCGGCCTCGCGCGCCGCAGCCGGATCTTGGCGCGGGTGATGATGCCGAACTGCCCGAGGCCGCAGCGCACGACGTCGAAGAGCTCGCGGTTCGCCTCGCGCGAGCAGGTGACGATCTCGCCGGCGCCGGTCACCACCTCGAGCTCGAGGGCATTGTCGGCCTGGGTGCCGTAGCGGAAGGAGGCGACGCCGAGCCCGGCCATGGAGAGCGTCCCGGCGATCGACACCCCGAGGTTGTTGGTGAGCACCGGCGGCACCAGCCCCTGCGCGAGCGTGCGGTCGACGAGGTCGCCCCAGACCACCCCGCAGTCGACGGTCGCGGTGAGCGCCTCGGCGTCGATCGCGTGGATCGTCTGCATCGAGGTGGTGTCGAGGACGACGCCGCCCGCGCTCGTCGCCTGGCCGCTCTGCGTGTGGGCCTGGCCGCGGGGGGCGATCGGGAGGCTCCGCTCGCGGCAGAAGCGCACCACCTCGGCGACCTCGGCGGCGGACCGGCAGCGCGCCACGGCGCCGGGCAGGCG
>DATBQN010000331.1:0-3775 GCA_036560825.1 Thermoanaerobaculia bacterium | reverse complement strand
GGGACGATCACCAGGCCGCTGCCGAAGACCAGGAGCCCGGTCTTGAAAAAGAAGAAGAAAATCTTCCCGGTCAGCGCGGAGATCCCCCCGAAGGCCACCGGTGCCAGCGCCAGGCCGCGCGGCGGCGGCTCGCTCACCGCGCTCACTGCAGGCGCCGCAGGAACCGCCGGCGCCGGAGCCGGCGCGAACACCAGGGCTCCGAGCCCTCCGGCGATCAGGAACAGCACCGTCAGCTCGCGCTCGACCACCAGGGTGATGGCGCAGGCGACGGCGAAGAAGGCCCAGGCGACCCAGTCCCTCCGCAGCGTCTTCCGCCCCAGGTTCCAGCACGCCTTGAGGATCAGCGACACGACGACGGGCGCAATGCCGTAAAAGAGGGCCCGGAGCTGCCAGTTGTCGGCGAGCCGGGTGTAGAGCCACGCGGTGAAGGTGACCAGCAGGTAGGGGGCGAGGGCGAAGCTGACGCCGACGGCAAGTCCGCCCGCGACCCCGTGGCGGATGTAGCCGCAATACACCCCGAGCTGGTAGGCGAGCGGACCCGGACAGGCCGCGGCGATCGCCAGACCGTCGTCGTACTCCCCCTCGGTCAGCCAGCCTCTCGCCTCGACGAGGTCCCGGCGCATGGCGTTGGCGAGCGCCACCGGCCCGCCGAAGCCGAGCGCCCCGAGGCGCAGGAAGTAGCGCGTGAGGTCACCCATTGAGGGGCGCAGCGGCTCGATGGCGACCGCTGGGGAGTAGTCCTGCATGGGCGCGCCCCTCCGAGACCTCTCAGTGGGTCAGTGCTGCGCGGTATTGACCTTCGAGAGCGCCGCCTTGAGGCCGCCGGCGATCTCCTCGGGGCTGCCGACCCCCCAGAAGTGCATGAAAAAGAGGCGCGGCACCTCCTGGAGCATGTGGGAGTGCAAGGCGGTCACCGCGAGCCCATGCGAGCGGAGCTCGCGGATGACCGGATTGACCTCGGAGGCGATGAGCACGAAGTCGCCCGTCGTCGCGACCTGTTTGCCCACCCGCTCGAAGTTGAGCCCGTTGGCCATCCCCATCGACGCCGGGATCTCCATGCCGTCTTCCTCGATTCTCTCGGCGCGGGGTACGCCGACCTGGAGGACCTTGCCGGCGAGCGTTCCCTTGCGGCCGAGCACCTGCTGCACGACGGCGAAGGCTTCCTCATCGGCGGCCTCCGCCTTGGCCGGCGCCGCCGGCGCGGCGAGCGGGGTCTGAGTCTCTCCGAGGGCACGCTTCAAGCTGGCGGCCAGGACAGGCGCGTCGCCTCGCCCCGAGAAGTGCAGATAGACGACATGGGGCGACTCGCCGACGAGGTGGTTGTGGATCGCGGTAATCTCGATTCCGCCGGCTTCGAGCGCCGAGACGACCGGCGTGAGCTCGGACTCGAGGAGCACGAGGTCGCCCATCGCCATGGCCTTGCCGTCCTCCCCCATCTTGACGAAGGCACCCCACGAGCCAAGGGCGAGAGCCGGCTCGACGGGCACCTCGTGCACTCGCACCTGCAGGTCGCGCCTCGGCCAACCAAAGCGGTGTACCCCGCCGGGGAGATCCTTGCCCGTGGCTCCCAACACGGCGTCGACCTTCGACCAGGTGAGATCGGCAGCTTGCGCCCGCGAGATGAGCACGCTGCTGGCTGCGAGGGCTGCGACGGCGATGGCGAAACTCCGTGCCAGAGGTCGAAGTCTCATCTACTCCTCCTTTGCCTTGCGAGGCTGTCGGTCCTTATTCATATCCATGCCTCTGGGTGCTCGGCGCCGGGACCGCCGGCCGCGGAACGACTCGTAGAGGTCGTCGAAGAGGGCGAAGCCGCGGTCCAGGCGGTCGAGGTCCTCGGGATGGGACAGCGCGAGGCCGGTCACCAGCTGCAGGATGCCCGGCGCGTCGGCGCGCCCGAACTTCTCGTCCTTGAGATCGAGGTCGTGCACGATCTCGGCGATCTCGGCGACCGCCGGATCGGCGAGCCCGAGGCGCGCCACCAGCGTCTCGAAGGTGCAGCGATCGCCCTCGTGGGTGAACTCGCCGCCCACGGTGTCGAAGCGCAGCTCCCCCGGCCCCGCCTCCGGGCTCTGCGAGTCGGCGAAGCGGAAGCGGGCCGCGGGGTCGACGAAGCGGCGGATGAGCCAGGCCGAGGCGATGCGGTCGATCTGCACCCCGCGGCGGGTGACCCAGACGCGGCCGGTCAGCTCGGCGCCCGCCTTCACCGGGGCCGGGTCGCCGCGGCGCGCGCTCCGCGCCGTCGCGCGCTCCGCGAGCCGCGCCGCCAGGCCCTCCGCCTCGGCGCGCCCGGAGGCGCCGAAGAAGTCGATCGCGACGACCTCGTCGAGGCGCTTCTTCAGCCGCCGCAGCCGCGAGGAGATCTCCTCCTCGCCCGGCACCACGGCCCCCGGGCGCTGGCGCCGGCGCAGCAGCTCGCGCAGCTCGGCGGCGAGCGCCGCGTAGTCGGCCGCCCGCTCGCGGCGGAAGCTCTCCTCGATCTCCGCGTTCGAGGACGGCGGGCGGAAGTCGGCGGCGCAGAGGTGCACCTCGCCGCCGCCGGCGACCACCTCCTCGGCGATCCACCCGAAGTCCTCCCGGCAGGCGTCGGAGAACGGCAGGACGTAGACGGAGTTCTTGAGCGCCACCGCGCCGACGCGGGCGAGGCGCTGGCGGATGCGGGCGCGCAGGTAGAGCGGCTTGGCGGGGAGCTGATGGATGAGGAGGTACCAGCGGGGCTCGAGCATGCAACCTCCAGCGTCTCGTCGCCGCGGGGCTCAGCCGCCCGCCGGCGCCCTTCCCTCGAGGTCGAGCGGCGTTCCTAGGCCGGCGGCGCGCGCGCTCTCGTAGACGACGACCGCCGCGGCGACGTCCTGGAGCGCGGTGCCGGTCGAGTCGAAGAGGGTGATCTCGCCGGCCGACGACCTCCCCGGCCGGCGGCCGGCGACGATCTCCGGCAGCTCGGCGTGGACGTCGGCGCGCGACATCACCCCGCCCTCGAGCGCCCAGTGCAGCTCGCCGATCACGGCGGCCTGGTCGAGCGAGTCGGGCACCACGGTGGCGGCGGCGAGGAGCTCCGGCTCGACCTCCTGCTTCTCCTCGCTGTCGGCGCCGACGGCGGCGACGAAGGTGCCCGGCCGCACGGCGGCGCGGCGCAGGAACGGCTCTCGCGCCGTGGTGCAGGTGACGCAGACGTCGGCATGACGGAGCGCCGCGTCGAGATCGGCGAGGCCCTCGCCCGGCTCGATCGCCAGGCCGAGCTGCGGCCCGAGATCGCGCGCCAGCTCCCGCGCGCGGGCGGGATCGAGGTCGATGGCGTGGACCCGCCGCAGGGGGAGGACGGCGGCCAGGGCGCGGAGCTGCGCCCGTCCCTGCACGCCGCAGCCGACGAGCACGGCGAGGCTCGACTCCGGGCGCGCCAGGTGGCGCGCCGCGACCGCCGTCGCGGCGGCGGTGCGCAGCGCCGTGATCTCGCCCGAGTCCATCACCGCGAGCGGCCGGCCGCGCTCGCCGTCGAAGAGCACCAGCAGCCCCTGGATCGTCGGCAGCCCGTGCAGGTCCGGGTTTCGCGGGAAGTTGGCGTTGACCTTGACCGCGGCGTAGGGCCGCGCCAGCCGGAGGCCGGCGCCCTTGGCGTGCAGGGCGCCGGCGTCGAGGTGCAGGCCGAAGAGACGGGGCGCGATCGACCTCCCCTCGGCGTGCAGGCGGAAGGCGCGCTCGACCGCGACGATGCAGTCGTCGATCCCGAGGAGCTCGGCCACCTCCCGGCGCGACAGGAAGAGCAACGGCTCCGCGGGCG
>DATBQN010000330.1:0-18287 GCA_036560825.1 Thermoanaerobaculia bacterium | reverse complement strand
CGTCGGCCTCGGGGAGATCGACGACGTCGAGCTCAACGAGGCCTTCGCGAGCCAGGTCCTCGCCTGCGTCAAGCGGCTCGACCTCGACCCCGCGAAGGTCAACCGCGACGGCGGCGCGATCGCGCTCGGCCACCCCATCGGTGCGACCGGCGCGCGCATCCTCGTCACCCTCCTCCATGGGCTGAAGGTCCGCGGACCGCGCGGCGGCCGGCGCGGCATCGCGACCCTCTGCGTCTCGGGCGGCATGGGGCTCGCGGCGCTGGTCGAGACCGTCGAGAGCACCGAGAGCGGGGCCGCGGCGTGAGCGCGGCTCCCGGCGAGGTCCTCCTCTCGGCCACCTCGGAGCGCAAGGCCGAGCCCTACGTCGCCGCCCTCCGCGCCGCCGGGATCGAGCGCATCGCTGTCCTCACGCCGCAGACCCTCGCCGCCGCCGCCCGCGAGCGGATCGCCGGCGCCGCCGGCCTCGTCCTCGGCGGCGGCGCGGACGTCGATCCGGCGCGCTACGGCGAGGCCGTCCTCGACGGCGCCGGCGTCGAGGTCCGGCCCGAGCGCGACGAGCTCGAGTGGGAGCTCCTCGCCGGAGCCCGCTCCCGGCGCCTTCCCAGCTTCTGCATCTGCCGCGGCTTCCAGGTGGTCAACGTCTTCCTCGGCGGCTCCCTCTATCAGGACATCCCCACGCAGCTCTCCGGCGCGCTCGACCACGACCTCTCGCCGCCGCCTGACACGCTGGCCCACGCGGTGGAGCCCGCCGGCCCGGCGACGGCGCTCGGCGCCCGGCTCGCCGGCGGCCTCCGCCTCGTCAACAGCCGCCATCACCAGGCGGTCAAGCGCCTGGGCGAGGGCCTCGCCGCCGCCGCCCTGTCGCGCGACGGCCTCATCGAGGCGGCGGAGCTCCGCGCGGACGGCGGCTGGTGGCTCCGCGGCGTCCAGTGGCACCCCGAGAACCTCACCGCGCTCGCCGAGCAGCGCGTCCTCTGGGACGACTTCGCCCAGGCTCTCCGATCATGACCGTCCGCCCATGACCATCCGCCCATGACCATCCGCATAGAGCGCGGTGAGCCGGCGGCCCAGGACGCGCGCGTCGCCACCCTCGTCCTCGACCGGCCGCCGCTCAACATCCTCGACCTCGAGACGATCGCGCGGCTCGACGAGGCGCTGTCGTCGCTCGATCCTGACCTCCAGCTCCTCTTCCTCCGCGGCGCGGGCCCGCGCGGCTTCTCCGCCGGCGTCGCCGTCCAGGATCACACGCCCGACCGCATCGCCCGCGCGCTCGCCGGTCTCCACGGCGTGATCCGCCGGCTGGACGCCCTGCCGGCGGTCACCGTCGCCGCCGTCCACGGCCACTGCCTCGGCGGCGGCATGGAGCTCGCGCTCGCCTGCGACCTGGTGCTGGCGACGGACGACGCCCGCTTCGGGCAGCCGGAGATCGACCTCGGCTGCTTCCCGCCGGTCGCCGCGGCGCTCTATCCCAAGCTCCTCGGCGCCTCCCGCACCCTCGAGCTGCTGTTGACCGGCCGCACCATGACCTGCGCGGAGGCCGAGTCGCTCGGCCTCGTCACCTGGCGGGTGGCGGAGGGCGGCCTCGACCTCGGGATCGCCCGCGTCATCGCCGACCTCACCGCCAAGAGCGCTGCCGTCACCCGCCTCGCCAAGCGGGCGGTGCGCGCCGGCCGCGACCGCTCCTTCCCGGATGCCCTGGCGGAGACCGAGAGGCTGTACCTCGACGACCTCGTCCGCAGCGAGGACATGCACGAGGGGCTCGCCGCGTTCCTCGAAAAGCGGCCGCCCGCGTGGCGGCATCGCTGACCACCCATCATCCATTCGGAGGAGACCTCATGCCCGAGACCATCCTGGTGGAGCGGGAGGGCCGCGTCGCGATCCTCACCGTCAACCGCCCCGACAAGCTGAACGCCCTGAACGACCAGGTCCGCGTCGACATGCTCGCCGCCCTGGCCGCGATCGAGAACGATGCCGCCGTCGGCGTCGTCGTGCTGACCGGCGCGGGCGAGAAGTCGTTCATCGCCGGCGCCGACATCGGCGAGTTCGCCGGCCGCACGCCGTTCGACCAGCGCGAGGCGATGCGGAGCCCGCGGATCTTCGACATCATGGGGTCGTTCCCCAAGCCGGTCATCGCCATGATCAACGGCTTCTGCCTGGGCGGCGGCTGCGAGCTCGCCTCCTCCTGCGACCTCCGCATCGCCTCGGACAAGGCCCGCTTCGGCCAGCCGGAGATCAACCTCGGGCTCATTCCGGGCGGCGGCGGGACGCAGCGGCTGCCGCGCCTGATCGGGCTCGGCCAGACCCTGCGCCTCGTCCTCACGGGCGACATGATCGGCGCCGCCGAGGCGAGGGACATCGGCCTCGTCGAGATGGTGGTGCCGCACGAGGAGCTCCGCGCCAAGACCCTCGAGCTGGCGGCGAAGATCGCCGGCAAGAGCCCGCTCACCCTCCGCATCGCCAAGGAGGCGGTCCGCACGGCATGGAAGCTGCCCATCGAGGAGGGGATCGCCTACGAGCGCGACCTCTTCTGCCTCTGCTTCTCGACGGCGGACAAGGAGGAAGGGGTCGCCGCGTTCCTCGAGAAGCGTCCGGCCGCCTGGAAAGGCCGTTAGATGGCGGTCCTCCCCCCGCTCCCCTACGGAGTCATCGACCTCCACGTCCACATCCAGCCCTGGGAGCAGCTCCGGCCGGCGGTGCGGGCGCGGATGGAGAGCCGGCCGGACGCCGCCGAGCTGGCGGCCCTCATGCACCGGCCGACCGAGGTCCTGGCGCGCATGGACCGCGCCGGGATCGAGCGGATCGGGATGATCAACTACGTCTCGCCCGACCTCATGGGCTTCACGCCGGAGGTCAACGACTTCGCGGCGGCGATCGCCAGCGCGGCCCCCGAGCGGCTGATCGCCTTCGGCTCCGTCCACCCGCGCTTCACCGCCGATCCCGCCGCCGAGGTCGTCCGGCTCCGGGACCTCGGCATCCGCGCCCTCAAGGTCCACCCGCCGCACCAGCTCTTCGCCGCCAACGCCTATCTCGCCGACCTCCCCGCGCTCGCGGCCGTCTACGAGGGCGCCCAGACCCTCGGGCTGCCGGTGATGATCCACACCGGCACCTCGGTCTTCCCCGGCGCGCGTAACCGCTTCGCCGACCCCATGGCGGCGGACGACGTGGCGGTCGACTTCCCGCGCCTGACCCTGATCCTCGCGCACGCCGGCAGGCCGCTCTACATGGAGACGGCGGTCTTCCTCGCCCGGCGGCACGCGAACGTCTATCTCGACGTCTCCGGGATCCCGCCCAAGCGCCTCCTGACTTACCTGCCGCGCCTTCCCGAGATCGCCGGCAAGGTCCTCTGGGGCACCGATTGGCCCGACCCCGGAGTGCGCGGCCTCGGGGAGAACCTCGCGGAGCTCCGCGCCCTCGGCCTGCCCGGCGACCTCGAGCGGCAGATCCTCCGCGGCAACGCCTGCCGGATCTTCGGCTGGGCGGACTGAAGGGATCGGCGGTCTCGGGCGCTGCGGAAGCTGCCGTCCGGATTACAATCTGCCGCATGCCTCCCCAGGCCCCCCACGCCGACCTCCTCGCCTGGCGCGCCGAGTTCCCCATCCTCGAGCGCACCACCTACCTGATCAGCAACTCGCTGGGAGCGATGCCGCGCGCCGTGCGCGACGAGCTCGAGACCTTCGCCCGCGAGTGGGACGAGCGCGGCATGCGGGCCTGGAGCGAGGGCTGGTGGGAGATGGCGGCGACGACGGGCGACCTCCTCTGCCCCCTCCTCGGCGTGGCGCCCGGCAACGTCTCGATGCACCAGAACGTGGCCCTGGCGGCGGGCGTCTTCTTCTCCTGCCTGGACTATCCGGCGGAGCGCAACCGCATCGTCTACACCGAGCTCAACTTCCCCAACCTCATGTACCTGGCCGAGGGCGAGCGGCGCAAGGGGGCGGAGATCGTCGTCGTGCCGTCGGACGACGGCATCGGCGTTCCCACCGAGCGGCTGCTCGCGGCGATCGACTCGCGGACGCGCCTGGTGCCGATCTCCCACACGCTCTTCCGCAGCGCCTTCGTCCAGGACGCCCGCGCCATCGCCCGCCGCTGCCGCGAGGTGGGCGCCATCCTCCTCCTCGACGTCTATCAGTCAACCGGGGCGGTGCCGCTCGAGCTCGAGGCCTGGGGCGTCGACGCGGCGGTCGGCGGCTCGGTCAAGTGGCTCTGCGGCGGGCCGGGGGCCGCCTACCTGTGGGTGCGGCCCGACCTCGCCGCGACCCTTCGCCCGACGCTCACCGGCTGGCAGGCGGACGAGGAGCCGTTCGCCTTCCGCACCGGGCCGGTCCGCCCCGCCGCGGCGCCCTGGCGGTTCCTCACCGGGACGCCCAACGTCCCCGCCCTCTACTCCTGCCGGGCGGGGTACCGGATCGTCGCCGGGATCGGCGCCGAGCGCATCCGCGAGCGCTCGCTCGCGCTCACCGATCACCTCATGACCGCCGCCGAGGCGGCGGGCTTCACGGTGCGCACGCCGCGCGACCGGCGCTGCCGCGGCGGCACCGTCTCGGTCTGGCACGAGGACGCCGAGCGGCTCTGCCATGAGCTCGTCGACCGCGACGTCCTCTGCGACTACCGGCCGCGCGCCGGCATCCGTCTTTCGCCGCACTTCTACAACACCGAGGACGAGTGCGACCGCGCCGTCGCCCTCCTCGCCGAGCTCGCCGGGGCGCCGGCTGTCCGCTAGCACGCGATTTTCCCTCGCCTCCGGGAACGGCGCCGGCGCCGGTTGCGCCGGCGGCAGAATAATCTCCTCCACGCCATACCGCATCCTTTTCTTCGGCTCACACGTACGTATTGGAAGAATGCAACTCTTGCGGGCTGGCCCGCGGGCCGGTGTTGCCTTATACTGACGGGCACTTAAAGAGTGCATCGCGCGTGGCGGCTCGGCCTGCATGGGCCCGTCGCGACGGGGACTGATCGGTCGGGAGGGTGGGAGCGGGCTTTCCCGCTCCCGATGAGATGAAGGTTATGGAGCGAGCGATCCTGAGCCTGCGCAAGAAGGTCTTCCTGTTCACGGCGATCGTCGTCGTCGCCGTCTTCCCGGCAGCCCTCTACGTCGTCCAGCGCCAGGTGCAAGTCGCCACGGCGAGCGACGCCGAGCGCCGGCTCGTCGCCACTGCAGCCGCCCTGCAGGGCATGACCCAGGACCGGCTGGCCACACGCAGCGCCGAGGTCAGGAGCCTCGCCGGCCTCTCCGGCCTCGCCCCGGCGGTCGCGCGGCGCGACGCCGCCGCGATCCGGCAGCTCATCCACGACCGGCACCCGCCCCACCTGGAGATCTATCTGGTGGCCGCCCCCGACGGCACCGTCATCGCCACGGACGGCCTGCGCTACCAGCTGAGCGCCGTATCGCCCTCCATCGAGCCGCTGCGCTCGCTCCGCACCGGCGCCGTGAAGCGCGGCCTCTGGATCCTCGACGGCGATCTCTACGAGATGGTCGCGGCTCCCGTCGTCGCCCATGGCGAGCCGCTGGGCGCCCTCCTCGTCGGCGTGCAGCTCGGCGACCTTCCGGTGAAGCGACTCGAGAGCCTGGCGCAGACCGACCTCGTCCTGCTCACCGATGCGCGGGTCCTCGCCAGCCGGTTTCCCACCCAGCTCTCGGCGCAGCTCCTGAAGCGCCTGTCGAGCCTCCCCGAGGGGCGCGTCGGGCGCGTCGAGCTGGCGGGCCGCTCCTACCTCGCCTGGAAGCAGGGCTTCCCGGTCGACTACGGCGGCGCGCGCTACACCCAGGTCATCCTGCGCTCGCTCGAAGGGGCGAGCCAGCTCGCCTACCAGATCGGCCGCGGCCTGATCGCGGTGGGCCTGGGCGCCGTCGTCCTCGTCGTCTTCTTCGCCTGGATGGGAGCGCGGCGCATCACCCAGCCGCTCCAGCGCCTGGCGCAGACGATGGCCGAGATGGCGCGCACCGGCGAGCTCAAGAGCGACTTCCCGAGCGTCGGCGGCGACCGCGAGATCGGCTCGATCGAGGACACCTTCCGGCGGCTCATCGTCTCGCTCGAGGAGTCGCAGAACGCCCGCGAGCGCTCCTACGTCGAGGCGGTGGGGGCGGTGGTGACGGCGGCGGACGCGCGCGATCACGAGACCACCGGCCACTCCTTCCGCGTCGCCTACTACGCGGTCTCCCTCGCCCGCGCCCTGGGGGTGAAGGGCGAGCCCTTGAAGGCGATCGAGTGGGGATCGCTCCTCCACGACGTGGGGAAGATGGTGGTGCCGGACGACATCCTGCGCAAGGTCGGGCCGCTCACCGAGGACGAGTGGCACATCATGCGCCAGCATCCGAACTGGGGCTTCGACATGCTGGCCGAGGTGGGCTTCCTCCAGCAGCCGGCGCTGGAGATCGTCTACAGCCATCACGAGCGCTGGGACGGCGCCGGCTACCCGCGCGGGCTGGGGCGCGAGAGCATCCCGCTCGCGGCGCGGATCTTCGCCGTCGTCGACACCTACGACGCGATCACCTCCGACCGGCCGTATCGCCGCGCCCATAGCCACCAGGCGGCGCTCGCCGAGCTGGTCCGGGTCTCCGGCAAGCAGCTCGACCCCCGCATCGTCGAGGCCTTCGTGCAGATCCCCGAGGTCGAGCTGCGGCGCCTGCGCGAGCTGTGCAAGCGCATCCATCCCGGCCTCTCCCTGCCCTCCGACCTGCTCGACGCCCTCGTCGAGCCGCGGGTGGAGCCGCGCCTGGCCGAAGACAGCCGCTGGCGGTAGAGACCGCTCGTCGCTCAGCTCCAGCCTCTAAGATCAGGGAATCCCGTACCGCTTCCGCTTCTCCCAGAGGGCCTTGCGGCTGATCCCCAGGAGCTCCGCCGCCCGGCCCTGGTGGCCGCGGGTGTAGGCGAGGGCGCGGCGGATCTCCTCCTTCTCGATCTCGAGGAGGGGCCGCGGCCGGCTCTCGAGCACGAGGTCGGGCGGCGCCGGATCGAGCGGCCCCTCGGGCGCCAGGACGAGCGCCCGCTCGAGGGTGTTGCGCAGCTGGCGGAGGTTCCCCGGCCAGGGGTGCTCGAGCATCCAGGCCATGGCGCCCGGCGCCAGCTCGGGGCGCCGGCGGCCGAAGCGCTCGCCGAGGTCCGCCAGCAGCTCGGCGATGAGGGCCGGGAGGTCTTGCCGCCGCTCGCGGAGCGGCGGCAGCCGGAAGGCGAGAACCTCGAGGCGAAAGAAGAGATCGGAACGGAAGGCGCCGCGGGCGACCCGCTGCGGCAGGTCCTCGGCGCCCAGGGCGACGAAGCGGACGTCGGCGGAGGTCTCGCCGCCGGCGAGGGGCGCGTAGCGCCGCTCGGCGAGCAGCCGCAGGAGCTTCGGCTGCGCCGCGAGCGGCAGCTCCTCGACGTGATCGAGCACCAGGGTGCCGCCCTCGGCGCGCGCCACCCGGCCCTCGCTCGCATGGTCGGCGCCGGTGAAGGCGCCGGCCTGGTAGCCGAAGAGCTCGCTCTCGAAGAGGGCCGCGGGCACCACCCCGGGGTCGACCTGGACGAGCGGCCCCGCCGCTCGCGGGCTCGCCGCATGGAGGGCGCGGGCGAGGGTGGAGCGGCCGCTCCCCGCCTCGCCGAGGACGAGCGCCGGAGCGTCGCTCGCCGCGGCGCGCTCGATGCCGCGGAGCGGGCCGGCGAGGCCGGGGAAGTCGTGGGCGAGATGTGGGAGCGAGAGCGGGGGCGCGGGCACGCGCGTCGATCGCTAGTTGCGGAAGTCCGGCGTCACGTCCGGGGCGTCCGACCACAGGCGCTCGAGGGCGTAGAAGCGCCGCGGCTGCTCGAGGAAGACGTGGACGATGAGGTCGCCGTAGTCGAGCAGCACCCACTGCGCGCGGTTGAAGCCTTCGATGTGCAGCGGCCGCACGCGCTCGGCGCGCAGGCGCTCCTCGACCGCGTCGGCGATCGCCTGGACCTGGCGCTCGTTCGTCCCGCTGCAGATGAGGAAGTAGTCGGTGAAGCCGCTGATGTCGCCGAGGTGGAGGACCTTGAGATCCACCGCCTGGCGGTCCTCGGCGGCGGCGACCGCCGCGCGGACCCTGGCGCCGGTGTCTGCGGTGGCTTGAGGGTCGGCCTTCATCGATAGAGATCGTACTTCTCGATGTAGTCTACCACCGCTTCCGCAACCATCCCGGGCGCCGGCCGCTCGCCGCGGCCGAAGGTGGCCCGCAGCTCGGTGGACGAGACCCCGACCGGCGCCTGGTGGAGGAGGTCGACCCGGCCGCCGGCGAGCATCGCGGCGAGCTCCGGCTGGAGGCTCCCATCCAGGATCTCCCAACCCGGCCGGGCGAGCACGGCGAGGCGGGCGAGCCGCGGCAGCTCGGCGAAGCGCTTCCAGGTCGGCAGGTCGAGGAAGGAGTCGGCACCGAGGAGGAGGACGAGCTCCGCTTCGGGAAAGTTCTTCCGGAAGTGCTCCAGGGTCTCGACCGTGTAGGCCGGCCGCTCGGGCGTCAGCTCGTAGGTCGAGGCGTAGAGCCCGGGCTCCGCCAGGAGGGCGAGCTCGACCATGGCGTAGCGGGCGTGGGGCGGCGCCAGCCGCCGGTTCGGCTTGCGGGGCGGGACGGCGGTCGGCAGGTAGAGGACGCGGTCGATCCCCAGCCGCCGCCGCGCCTCCTGGATCGGCGCGATGTGGCCGCGATGGATGGGGTCGAAGCTGCCGCCGAAGAGGCCGATCCGCTCGCCTCTCCCCTCCGTCATCCGGCGGCCTCCGCGCGGTCCTTCGCCTTGCTCGCGGCGAGGCCGAGGGCGAGGTCGGCGATCAGCTCGCGCACCCCCGCTCCCGTCGCCGCGCTGATCTCGCGGTACGGCAGGCCCAGCTCGCGCGCCGCGCGGGCGAGGTCCTCGCGGCGCTCCGGGAGGGCGGCGTCGAGCTTGCTGCCGACGACCAGCCGCGGCCGCGAGAGGAGGCCGGGGTCGAAGGCCCGGAGCTCTCCCTCGACGATCGCCAGGTCGCCGGCGGCCGATCCTTCCGGGCTCGAATCGGACGCCGATCCCGACAGGTCGACCAGGTGGACGAGCATCCGGCAGCGCTCGACGTGGCGGAGGAACTGGAAGCCGAGGCCCGCCCCCTGAGCGGCGCCGGCGATGAGGCCGGGGAGGTCGGCGATGACGAACGGCTCGGCGAAGGGGCCCGGGGCGACGACGCCGAGCTGCGGCACGAGGGTGGTGAACGGGTAGTCGGCGATCTTCGGGCGCGCCGCCGAGACGGCGCTGATGAGGGTCGACTTGCCGGCGTTGGGGAGCCCGACGACGCCGACGTCGGCGAGCAGCTTGAGCTCGAGCCGCAGCCGCCGCTCCTCGCCGTCGGCGCCGGGATCGGCGCGGCGGGGCGCCTGGTTGGTGGCGGTCGCGAAGCGGGCGTTGCCGCGGCCGCCGGAGCCGCCGGCCGCGACGAGGAGGCGCTCGCCGTCGGCGAGGATCTCGCCGCGGAGGGACCCCGTATCCGAGCCGCTCTCGAGCTCGTAGACCTGGGTGCCGAGCGGGACCGGGACCGCGAGGTCGCCGGCGCTCCTGCCGGTCCGGTTCGAGCCCTCGCCGTGGCGGCCGCGCTCGGCGGCGAAGAGCGAGGTGAAGCGGAGGTGGTAGAGGGTGTTGCGCGCGGCGTCGCCCACCAGCCAGACGGATCCGCCGTCGCCGCCGTCGCCCCCCGAGGGGCCGCCACGCGGCACGAACTTCTCGTGGCGGAACGCCATGCACCCGTTGCCGCCACGGCCGGCGCGGACGTGGATGAAGGCTTCGTCGATGAAGGTCACGGCGGGAGGTCCGGCAAGTCGCGGCGGTGCCCGGAGGAGCGGGACGCGGACCCCGGCGTCGGGCTGCCTTCGGGCCGCCGCGCCGGGCTGAGGCTCCGGCCTACTCGGCGGGGAGGATGTTCACGAACTTGCCGCGGCGGCCCTTGTCCTGGAACTGGACGACGCCGTCGACCTTCGCGTACAGGGTGTCGTCCTTGCCCAGACCGACGTTGAGGCCGGGGTTGAAGCGGGTGCCGCGCTGGCGCACGAGGATCGAGCCGCCGGTGACCGTCTGGCCCGCGAAGCGCTTGACCCCGAGGTTCTGCGGCTGGGAGTCGCGACCGTTGCGGCTCGAGCCCTGCCCTTTCTTGTGTGCCATGAGCTGCTGCTCCCTTGCGCTGGGTTATCGGATTTCGGGTCGGGTTTTGGGGCCGGTCTGGCGGCCTAGGACGAGGACTGCGCCTCGCGCCGCTCGCCGGGCAGGCGGATCTCGCCGATCTTTACCCGGTGGAGGTCCTGGCGGTGGCCGGTCGTGCGCCGGAATCCCTTGCGCTTCTTCTTCTTGAAGACCCGGATCTTGGGACCGCGCACGGCGCCGACCAGCGAGGCCGAGACCAGCGCTCCCTCGACGACCGGGTTGCCGACCTCGACGCCGCCGTCGCCCGAGACCATGAGCACGCGGTCGAACTGGATCGCGCTCCCCTCCTCCTCTTTGCCGTCGGGCAGGGCGACCCGCTCGACGTCGAGCACGTCGCCCGGCGAGACCCGGTACTGCTTGCCACCACTCTGAATCACCGCGAACATAGAGGAAGCTCCTGAGAGTCGCCGGTCCGGCGCGTGGACGGGAGAACCTACCACGCCCGGGCAGGGCGGTCAAATCCCACCGTCTGCTCCGGGCTCGGGCAAATCGAGCCTACATCGAGGCGTCCTGGAGGATCTCCCAGCGGCCGGCCCGGCGCTGGAGCACGAGGAGGGTCGATCCCTCGGCCGGCTTCGCGCTGGCATCGTCGGGATGGGCGAGCGTCCAATGGGCGGCGACGCCGAGGCCGTTGATCGTTCCGGAGGCGACGTCGACCGCGAGCGGCCGCGTCTCGATCACCGTCAGGGTGAGCGTCCCCATCCCCTTCTGGTCGGGATAGCGCTTGCGGTAGCGCGCGAGGATCGCCGGCCGCCCCTGCGTGACCCCGGAGCTGGTGAGAAAGATGGCGTCCTCGGCATAGCCGGCGACGAAGGCGTCGAGGTCGCCCCGGTTCCAGGCCACGGATTGGGTCGAGAGGAGTCTGTTGACCTCGAACCGCGCCACGGAGTAGGCCACCGTGCTCGGACGGGGAGGGTCGGCGGATGGCGCCTCCGCGCGCGTGGTCCCAGCGAGGAAGAGAGAGGAAACGACGAGGGAGATCCCCAGGAAGGGTCGAAGCGTCAGGTTGGCCATCCGGGAATCCTAACCCCAGAATCGTGACCTGGGCCGCCATCCGCTATCCTTGCCCCATGCTGATGCGGCTCGCCAGACTCTTCAGGGCTCTCGTGCCGCGGCTCGGGCTGGGCGGCCGCCGGGCGCTGTCGGTCCCTCCGGTCTCCCTGGTCTACTACACGGCGGGTCCGCGGGACGGCGAGCCCTGGGTCTTCCTGCACGGCATGGGATCGATGGGGGTGAGCTGGAGGCCGGTGGTGAAGGCGCTCCGCCGGAGCTGCCGCATCCTCGTGCCGGAGCTCTCGGCGCTCGGCGGCACGGCGGCGCCGGAGGGGGGCCTCGGCATTCGCCAAGGCGCAGCGGTCATTGCCCGGCTGATCGAGGACGAGTGGGGCGGCCGGCCGGTCACCGTCGCCGGGCTGTCGCTCGGCGGCTGGATGGCGGTGCGCCTCGCCCTCGCCCGCCCCGACCTCGTCTCCCGCCTGGTGCTGATCGACGCCGGCGGCTATCGCAACCAGAACTGGGACCGCATCCAGGAGCTGGTCACCATCTCGGACCTGGCCGGCGTCGACCGGCTGTACCGCGCCCTCTTCGTGCGCACGCCCTGGCTGCTCAGGGTCTCGCGCGGCGCCTTCCTCGAGTCCTACACCTCGCCGGGAGTCAAGAAGATCCTCACCGGCACCGCCGAGGCCGACACCTTCGACGACCGCGAGCTCGCGAGGCTGAGCGCGCCGACGGCCCTCATCTGGGGCGAGGGGGACGGCCTCTTCTCCCTCGAGGGCGCGCGCGCCATGGCCGCCGCGATACCGGCGAGCACCCTGACGGTGATCGCCGGCTGCGGCCACGCTCCCCATCTCGAGTGCCCGGACCGGCTGATCGAGGCCCTCCAGACCTTCCGCCGGACAACGCCCGCCGGCGGCTCGCCGCCCCCTGTGCCGGCCGAAGCGCCTGCCGCGGCCATGAGCGGAGCGGCACACCTCCCCAGCGGAGTAAAATAAGGACGCCGGCCGCGGGAGGCGCCCATGGACGAGCCCGATTACCTGGTCTGCCTCGACTGCGAGACCCCCTGCTACGTCTTCGAGTGGCGGGGCGACAAGCTCTTCGAGATCGTCTGCCCGGTCTGCGGCAACGACAAGCCGGACCAGTTCGCGACCCCCGAAGAGCTCGAAGAGCTGGCCTGACCCTCCTCCTCTGCCGGTCGTAACCCGCCCAGGGCTTCGCAGGGTTGGATATCTGCGTGCGATCCGCTAATGTCCTGGACATAATTAGTGGAACGCGCTAAGATCTCCTTGCGGCTCGGAATATCTACCGCTCGCTCAATGTTATGATTGAGCGAAAGGGGCGCAAAGCGAGCGAGCGCCCCTTGGAGAGCCCGATCCAAGCCCATCCAAAGGAGGAAATCATGTACAACACCGCAACGCTGTCCCGCATCGCCCCCCGTAGCAGCTTCGGGTCCCCGTTCGACGTCTTCAACCAGGCGTTCAACCACTTCCTGCGCAGCGAGGTGGACACCCAGGAGTCGACCCGCACCTGGGCCCCCGCGATCGACATCTTCGAGACCTCGGAGGCCTACGTGGTGAAGGCCGAGCTGCCCGGCGTCCGCAAGGAGGACGTCCAGATCACCGTGGAGAACAACGTCCTCAGCCTCAAGGGCGAGCGCAAGTTCGAGCGGGACGAGACCAAGGAGAACTACCATCGCATCGAGCGGGCCTATGGCGCCTTCGCGCGCCTCTTCACGCTGCCCACGCGGGTCGACCACGACCACGTCGAGGCCAAGTTCGAGCAGGGCGTGCTGACCATCACCGTCCCCAAGGCGGCCGAGGCGAAGCCGAAGCAGATCGACATCAAGTAAGGGCAGGGCGCCCGCCGGACGTCGGCCTCGCTTCGATGACCCCGCGCCCCGCGCGGGGTTTTGTTTTTTAGGCGACCCGCGAGGCGGCCGTCTCGAGCACGGCGCGCTCGCGCGCCGGGGCTTCGGGGGCGACCGCGGGCAGGCGGACGGCGACCGAGGTGCCGGCGCCCGGCGAGCTCTTGAGCTCGAGGCGCCCGCCGTGGGCCTTGGCGATGCGCTCGACGATGGCGAGACCGAGGCCGGTGCCGCCCTTGCGGGTCGAGTAGAAGAGGTCGAAGATCTTCGGCTGCTCCTCGACCGGGATCCCCACCCCGTTGTCCACCAGCTCGAGCACGACCTCCGAGCCGTGGCGGTAGGCGAGGAGGCGGAGCACCGGCTGGCGCCCGCTCTCCTCCATCGCGGCGAGGCCGTTCTGGGCCAGGTTGAGGAGGAGCTGCATCATCTGCCCCGCGTCGACCCGCACCCGCGCACCGCCGCACCGGTCCTCGATCTCTACCTTCACCCCGCGGCGCCGGGCCTCCCCCGCCAGCAGCTCGCCCAGGCGCTCGAGCAGGCCGATCGCCGGGATCTCCTCGAGCTCGAGGGGACGCGGCTTGGCATAGGCCAGGAAGTCGGTCACCAGGCGCTCGAGCCGGTCGAGCTCCGAGCGGGTGATCGAGAGGAGCCGCCCGCCGCCGGACCTCGCTCCCGAGGCCATGCCCTGGCTCAGCTCCTCCTCCAGGAGCTGCATGTTGAGGTTGAGCGAGTTGAGCGGGTTGCGGATCTCGTGCGCCAGGCCCGAGGCGAGGGTGCCGAGGTAGGCCATGCGCTCGGCGTCGGCCGCCTGCGCCTCGAGGCGCACCGCCCGCCGGAGCAGCCACCAGATCGAGGCGTAGGCCGAGAGGAGGAGGACGAGGGTGATGACGCCGATGAGCGTCGCCTGCCGCACCAGCTCGCCGCGCAGCACCTCGATCCGCCGCGCCAGCTCCGGGCCGCTGATATCGACCACCAGGGTGCCGAGGTCGCCGATCGGCACCTTGACGCTGGGGACGTCGTACTCGAGGTGGCGGCTGAGCTCTTTGACCTGCATCGAGCCGGAGGCGTCGAGGCTGCCGGGCACCAGCTCGGGCGAGCGCGGCGGGCGCTCGGAGCGCTCGGGACGCTCGGGGCGCGGCGGCTCCGTCGCCACCGGGACGTAGGTGCGGCTCACCGATTTGTAGACCAGCACGCCGCGCTTGTCGCGGATCTCCAGGTCGCGGAAGATGTCGCGCTGGCGCAGCACGGAGTCGATGTAGGTCTGCGTCTCGTGCTCGATGGTGATCGCCCGGAAGAGGTTCTTGCCGTGCCCCTCGGCCTGGCTGGCGATCTGCCGCGCCAGGGTCTCCGCCTCGTGGCGGGTCTCGAGCAGCACGCGCTGGATCTCGCGCTCCGAGAGCGAGCGGAAGATGAGCCAGCCGAAGAGGGCGATGTCGAGCAGCACGAAGAGCCCGAACACCAGCGACGCGGCGAGCAGCCGGCGCGAATAGGCGGAGCTGGCGATCCCCTTCATGGCGACAAAAGGATAGCACCGGGGTGGGCCGGCGTCGGTTTGACCCCCTCCCGCCCCTCAGCTACGATCACCCGCGCCTCGATGCCCATCCCGACCTCTCGCCGACCGGCCCGCAGTCTGGCGCTCGCGCTCGCCGTTCCGCTATCGCTCGCGGCGATCGCCGGGCTGGCGTGCGGCTGCGGCGGCCACGGCGGAGAGGGCCGCGCGGTCGCCCCGCGGCGCGGCGGCACCGCGGTGGTCGGCTGGAGCGGCGACCTCCAGTCCGTCAACGAGCTGCTCATCCCCGGGAACTACGCCACCACCGAGCTCGTCGACCGGCTGTTCCTCCGGCTGGTCAACGAGGAGCCCGACTACGCCGTCGGACCGCCCACCTTCGCGCCCCTCCTCGCCCGCTCCTACGAATGGTCGCCGGACCACCGGGCGCTCACCTTCCACCTCCAGCCGGAGGCGCGCTGGAGCGACGGCGTGCCGGTCACCGCCGACGACGTCCGCTTCACCTGGCAGGCGCAGACCAGCCCCGACGTCGCCTGGGACAGCGTCGAGATGAAGCGGGAGATCACCGACGTCGAGGTGGTCGATCCGAAGACCGCTCGCTTCCATTTCTCCCGCCCTTACGCCAAGCAGATGCTGGACGCCAACGAGGGCGTGATCCTCCCCCGGCACGTCTGGGGCCGCCTGCCGTTCTCGCGCTGGCACCAGAGCGCCGACTGGTTCCGCGATCACCTGGTGGTCGACGGGCCGTTCGTCCTCGAGTCGTGGCAGCCGCGCCAGCAGATCGTGCTCAAGCGCAACGACCATTACTTCGAGCCCGGTTTCCCGCGCCTCGACCGCGTCGTCGTGCGGGTGATCCCGGACCAGACGAGCCTGATGACCCAGCTCTTCAACGGCGAGCTCGACTTCGTGCCGCAGGTGGCGCCCGCCGACGCGCGGCGCGTCGAGGCCAACCCTCGCCTGAGGCTGCTGTCCTACTGGTTCCGGCTCTCCGTCGTGGTCGCCTGGAACGGCCGGCGCCCGCTCTTCGGCGACCCCGACGTCCGCCGCGCCCTCACCCTCGCGATCGACCGCCAGACCATCGTCGACACGCTGTGGGGACCCTACGCGCGGGTCGCCGACTCGCCGATCATCAAGGCCGTCGCCTGGGCCCATGACGACCACCTGAAGCCACTGCCCTACGACCCGGCCGAGGCGCGGCGGATCCTCGCCGCCAAGGGCTTCCGCGACAGCGACGGCGACGGCGTCCTCGACCGCGGCGGCAAGCCGTTCGCCTTCGAGCTCGTCTCGAACGCCGGCAACCAGCAGCGGAACGACGCCGCGGTGATGATCCAGGAGCAGCTGAAGAAGGTGGGGATCAAGGTGACGCCGCGCATCCTCGAGTTCGGCACCCTGCTCGAGCTCACCCGGCACGGCGAGTTCGACGCCTCGGTCGAGGGCTTCGGCATGGACACCAGCCTCGACCTGACGGGCTACTTCCACACTCCCGGCGCGAACAGCGACGACCGCAACGTCGCCCATTATTCCAATCCCGAGGTCGACCGCCTGATCGACCAGTCGATGGCCTTCCCCAACCTCGCCGACGCCAAGCCGACCCTCTACCGCATCCAGGAGATCATCCACCGCGACCAGCCCTACACCTTCCTGTGGGAATCCAAGCGCATGCCGGCGATCAGCCGGCGCCTGCAGGACGTCAAGCCGAACATGCTCTTCGCCCTCGTCAACATGAAGGAGTGGTGGATCGAGCCTCACTAGCGGCCCGCCGTGCCCGGCTTCCTCCTCCGGCGCCTCGGCGCCTCGCTCCTCCTCCTCTTCCTCGTTCTCTCCCTCACCTTCTTCCTCCTCCACCTGGCGCCGGGCGACCCGCTCGGCCTGGTCGAGGACTCGCGCCTCACCCCCGCCGAGCGCGCCAACCAGCAGCGCATCTACGGGCTCGGCCGGCCGCTTCCGGAGCAGTACGCGGCCTGGCTCTCCGCCGTCGCCCTGCGCTTCGATTGGGGGACGTCGCTCTCCTTCAACCGGCCGGTGACCGAGCTCATCGCCGAGGCGCTGCCGGCGACGCTCGCCCTCGCCGCCGCCGCCCTCGCCGTCGAGTACGGCCTCGGGCTCGCCTTGGGCGTCGCCGCGGCGCGCCGCCCGGGGAGCGCCCTCGACCACCTGATCCGCGTCCTCTCCCTCCTCCTCACCTCGCAGCCGGCCTTCTGGCTCAGCCTGATGGCGGTCCTCCTCTTCGCCCTCGTCTGGCCGGTGCTCCCCGCCGGGCACCTGCGCTCGGTCGGCGCCGAGTTCCTGGACCCCGGCCGGCGCTTCCTCGACCTCCTGCGCCACCTCGCGCTGCCGGCGCTGGTGCTCGGCATCCACCAGAGCGGCGCCATCGCCCGCGTGGTGCGCGGGAGCCTGCTCGACGCCCTCGGGCGCGAGTCGATCACCGCGGCGCGGGCGCGCGGTCTCTCCGAGCGGCGCGTGCTCTGGGTGCACGCCCTGCGCAACGCCCTGGTGCCGCTCATCCAGCTCTTCGCCCTCTCCGCCACCGGCCTCCTCTCCGGCGCCTTCGTCGTCGAGGTGGTCTTCTCCTGGCCGGGGATCGGCGGCCTCACCTTCGGCGCCATCAGCGCCCGCGACTATCCCGTGGTCCTCGCCACCACCGCGCTCTCGGCGACCATCGTCCTCGTCTGCAACCTCGCCGCCGACGTCGCCCACGCCGTGGCCGACCCGCGGGTGCGGGACGGGCTGCGCGATGGCTGACCCTGTCCCGGCCGGCCATGATTAGCGAGCCCGGGCTCTTGCCGGAGAGTGCCGCGGGCGCGGGCGCGCCGCGGCGCCGGCGGCGGGCGTCTCCCGGGCTGCTCCGCGGCGGGATGGCGCTCGTCGGCCTGCTCGTCGCCGTCGCGGCGGCGGCGCCGCTCCTCGCCCCGCACGATCCGGCCGAGCAGGTCGATCCCGCGACGGCGCAGAACCTGCCGCCCGGCAGCTCGCTCGCCGAGATCCATCTGGTCGACGGCCGCCGCCTGCTCGCCGAGCGCGTCGCGCGCACCGCCGCGGGGCTGACCGCCCTGCGCCGCGGCAGGCTGGAGACCTTCCGCGCCGCCGAGGTCGCCAACCTCACCGCCGGCGGCGTCGCCCACCGGCGGCGGTTCGTCCTCGGCTCGGACCGCTTCGGGCGCGACGTGCTGTCGCGCACGCTCTACGGCGCCCGCGTCTCGCTCGCCGTCGCCATCCTCGCCGTCGCCCTGGCGCTCAGCCTGGGGATCGCCGTCGGCGCCGCGGCCGCCCTCGGCGGACGGCTCCTCGACGGCGTCCTCATGCGCCTGGTCGACGCCCTCCTCGCCTTCCCGTCGTTCTTCCTGGTGATCGCCATCTCGGCGCTCTTCCATGCGGGAGGCGCCACCGTCGTCCTCGTCCTCGCCGCGACGAGCTGGATGGAGACCAGCCGCCTCGCCCGCGCCGAGCTCTTGAGCCTCGAGCGCCGGGACTTCGTGCTCGCGGCGCGCGCCACCGGGGAGGGGCCGCTCGCCATCTTCTGGCGCCACCTGCTGCCCAACGCGATGACGCCGCTCCTCGTGCAGGGCGCCCTCCTCGTCGGCCTGCTCATCCTCGCCGAGTCCTCGCTCTCCTTCCTCGGCCTCGGCATCCAGCCGCCGACGCCGTCGTGGGGCAACATGATCTCGGACGGCAGCTCCGCCCTCGTCCGCACCTGGTGGGTGGCGACCTTCCCCGGCGCCGCCCTCGCCGTGACCGTGATCGCCTTCAACCTCCTCGCCGACGGCCTGCGCGACGC
>DATBQN010000329.1:0-1606 GCA_036560825.1 Thermoanaerobaculia bacterium | reverse complement strand
TCTGAGCGCAGCGAAGAATCTGGGAGGGGGAATCTCCACAGCGAGAGAGATCCCAAACTCGGAGCCTTTCCTACCTCCAGATCTTTCGCTTCGCTATCCAGAAACATGCTACTGCCGAGTAGTCCTCCACCGGCCTATCGGTGGCACTCCTTGCCCCCGATCCTTCGCTCCCGCTCAGGATGACAATGCAAGGGGAGATGCCCCTCCCCTTTTCATCCTTCGTGGCCGGCGTCAGCCGGTGGGCAATTCAGGATGACGGGGGCATAGGGATTCCCCGCTTCAAAAATGTTTGCGCGCCGATATTGAGAAGATCAGAACCGCCGGCGCAGGCCGAAGTGGACGGCGATGTCGGCGCTGTTGTCGTAGTTCAGGAGGTTTTCGGTGAAGCCGACGACGGCGGAGAGGCGCGGGGTGAAGGCGTGGCCGGCGCCGAAGGAGATCAGGTAGGTGGTCGGCGTGAGCGCGGTCTTCCGCACCGTGCGCAGCGGGCTCTGCGAGACGTCGAACTGGGCGAGGACGGAGGAGGCGGCGAAGAGCGGGCGCTCGTAGGCCACGGAGACCGCGGCGACGGTCTGCGCCGAGGTGCCGAGATCGGTGTCGGCGCCGAGGACGAGGGCCGCCAGGGTGACGTCGATCCGGCCGCGGCCCAGCGGGCGGGTGGAGAGGAGCTGGAGCCCGACGTCGGCGCTCCCCGAGCCGTAGAAGTCCCTCGCGTTGCCGGTCGGCAGCTTCAGGAGGCCCTGGACGGCGAGCTCGCCGAAGCCGATCCCGGCGAGCCAGGCGGGGGGTCTGAGCTCGCTCTTCGCGCCCAGCACGACGTCGCCCGCGCCGGCGCCGGGCCCGTCGGTGCGGACGAAGCGCTCGCCGTCGTTGCGGATGTAGACCGTGTAGCCGTTGCGCGACACGGTGAGCCGGCCGCTCTGGTTGAGCGAGAAGGCCTTGTGGAAGCCCTCGATGAGACCGTCGGTGTAGCCGCCGCCGATGTCCTGCACCGGGAGGATCGCCTCGATCTCGATGCCGTTGCCGAGGCCCCGCCGCACCGTCACCGAGGTGCGGCTGACCTCGCCGTCGATGTAGAAGATGGAGTCGCGGCCGGGCGCCGCGGCGTCGAGATCGGCGGTGGTCACCGCGCGGCGGGCATGCTGAGGCGTGAAGAGGCCGCCCAGCGCCTGCGACTTGGCGAAGGTGTTGGCGACCCCGTAGCCCAGCTCGACCTCCCAGGCGCCGCCGGGGAGCGACGCGGGCGTGCCGGGATGGGCGGCGAGGAAGCCGGCGGCGAGGAGGAAGTCGTTGCCGTTGGTGAACGGTCCCCACTCGGCGGGGACCGCCGGCGCCGGCTCCACGGCGTTCGAAGCGTTCGGAGCGTTCGCAGGGGTCGCTGCGTTCTCCGCCTGCGCCGCCGTCGCCGACAGGCCGCCCATGACTGCGACCGTCGCGACCGTCGCGAGGCCCAAGCTCGCCCTCCGCCACAGTCTTCCCCTGCTCTTCCGGGCCGCCGCGCCCGGGCTCCCCTGGTTCATTGCCGGCCTCCCCGTGTGCGCGGAACTGTACCATCGGCGGCCGGCGTCTTCGCCGTGCCCGGCAGCACGCCGCGGCCGAGAAAGGC
>DATBQN010000328.1:0-3333 GCA_036560825.1 Thermoanaerobaculia bacterium | reverse complement strand
TCCTGCCGGAGCGAGTTCGGACCGCATACCGAATGCTTCCCCGAGTCTCGACAGAGGTCCGTTTCTTATGAGAGGCGCCATCATCGGCACCGGCATGTCCGTGCCCGAGCGGATCCTCACCAACGCCGAGCTCGAGAAGATGGTCGACACCACCGACGAGTGGATCGTCACCCGCTCGGGCATCCGCGAGCGGCGGATCGCGGCGCCCGAGGAGTCGCTCTCGAGCTTCGCCGTGCCGGCGGCCGAGCGCGCCCTCGAGATGGCGGGCATCACGGGCGCCGAGGTCGACCTCGTGATCTGCGCCACGGTGACCCCCGACACGCCGTTTCCGGCCACCTCGAACCTCATCCAGGACCGCATCGGCGCCCACCGCTCGGCCTCCTTCGACCTCTCGGCCGGCTGCACCGGGTTCGTCTACGGCCTCGCCGTCGCCGAGCAGTTCCTGGAGAGCGGCTGGGCGCGGACGGCCCTCGTCGTCGGCGGCGAGGTGCTGTCGAAGGTCGTCGACTGGACCGACCGCGGCACCTGCGTCCTCTTCGGCGACGGCGCCGGCGCCGTCGTGCTGCGGGCGCAGGAGGACGACCGCCGCGGCATCCTCGCGACCGCCCTCCACACCGACGGCTCGCTGGGCGACCTCATCACGCTCCCCGGCGGCGGCAGCAAGCACCCGATGTCGCCCGAGGTCTTCGACGGCGGGCTCGCCCACATCCACATGAAGGGGAGCGAGACCTTCAAGATCGCCGTCCGCTCCCTCGCCGAGGTGAGCGACGAGACGCTGACCCGCTGCGGCCTCGCCCACGCCGACGTCGCCTGGTTCATCCCCCACCAGGCGAACCGCCGCATCATCGAGGCGGTCGGCCAGCGGCTGGAGATCCGCAACGGCCACACCTACGTCAACATCGAGCGCTACGGCAACACCTCGGCGGCCTCGATCCCCATCGCCCTCGACGAGCTCAACCGCGCCGGCCGCATCGAGCCCGGTGACGTCCTCCTCTTCTCGGCCTTCGGCGCCGGGCTCACCTGGGGCGCCGCGGTCGTCCGCTGGTGAGCCCCTCGCCCGCGCCGGCCACCCACGCTGAGTTTCAGACGATGACGCTCGATTCCGCGCTGCCGCTCGCCGGCCGCAAGCTCGCCTTCGTCTTCCCCGGCCAGGGGTCGCAGAAGGTGGGGATGGGGAAGGCCTGGGCGGACGCCTCGCCGGCCGCGCGGGGCGCCTTCGAGGAGGCCGACCGGGCGCTCGGCTTCCCCCTCTCCCGGCTCTGCTGGGAGGGGCCGGAGGACGAGCTCAACCTGACCGCCAACACCCAGCCCGCCCTCCTCGCCACCTCGATCGCGGTGCTCCGCGGGCTGGCGGACACGCGCGCGGGAGAGCCTGGGGCGCCCGGCCTGGCGCCCGCCGCGGTCGCCGGGCACAGCCTGGGCGAGTACTCGGCCCTCGTCGCCGCCGGGTCGCTCGACTTCGCCGAGGCGCTCCTCCTGGTGCGGCGGCGGGGCGAGCTGATGCAGGAGGCGGTGCCGGTGGGGGCCGGCGCCATGGCGGCCGTGATCGGCCTCGACGCGGCCGCCTGCGCGGCCCTCGCGGCGGACGCCGCGAACGAGACCGGAGAGGTCTGCGCGGTGGCCAACCTGAACGGTCCGGGCCAGACCGTCCTCGCCGGCCATCGGGGGGCGATCGACCGCGCCGTCGCCCTGGCGCGAGAGCGCGGGGCGCGCAAGGCGACCCTCCTCGCGGTCTCCGCCCCCTTCCACTCGCCCCTCATGCGGCCGGCCCGCGAGGCGATGGCCGAGCGCCTGGCGGGGGCGACGATCCGCGACCCGCGGGTGCCGGTGGTGGTCAACGTCGACGCCGCTCCGGCGACCACCGCGGCGGCGGTGCGCGACGCCCTCGTCCGCCAGATCGACAACCCGGTGCGCTGGGTCGAGTCCATCCTCTGGATGCGGGAGGGAGCGGGCGTCGAGGCGTTCCTCGAGGTCGGTCCGGGGAGCGTGCTCTCCGGGCTCAACCGGCGGATCGTCCCCGGCGCCCTCTGCGCCGGCACCGGCGACCCGGAGCAGCTCCGCAAGCTCCTCGCGGATGGGCACGCGAGCCCCGGGAAGGAGGCCTGATGTTCCGGCTGGACGGACGGACGGCGCTGGTGACCGGCGCCTCGCAGGGGATCGGGGAGGCGGTGGCGCGGCGGCTCGCCGCGGCCGGCGCCAAGGTCGTCCTCGCGTCGCGCGGCGCCCAGAAGCTGGAGGCCCTGGCGGCGGAGATCGCGGCGGCGGGGGGGAGCGCCCACCCGCTCGTCCTCGACGTCTCGCGGCCGGAGACCGTCGGCGAGCGCCTGAAGTCCCTCCCCGCCGGCTTCGCCGAGATCGACGTCCTGGTCAACAACGCCGGGATCACCGCCGACAACCTGCTGGCGCGGATGAGCCTCGACGAGTGGGAGCGGGTGCTGCGGACCAACCTGACCGGCGCCTTCGCCCTCGCCCGCGAGGTGGTGCGCGGCATGATGCGCCGCCGCTGGGGGCGGGTGATCTCCATCTCCTCGGTGGTCGGCCTCATGGGCAACGCCGGCCAGGCCAACTACGCCGCCTCGAAGGCGGGCCTGATCGGCTTCTCGAAGTCGCTCGCCCGCGAGCTGGGGAGCCGCAACATCACCGCCAACGTCGTCGCCCCCGGCTACGTCGCCACCGCGATGACCGAGGCCCTGCCGCAGGCGAGCCGCGACGAGCTGACCGGGGCGATCGCCTTGAAGCGCCTGGGCACCGTCGACGACGTCGCCTGGGCGGTGCTCTTCCTGGCCAGCGAGGAGGGCGGCTACGTGACCGGCGAGACCTTGAACGTGTCCGGCGGGCTGTATATCTGAGGCCCTTGTCGAATAGACTCAGGCTCGCCCCTTGTGCTAAAACCGAGCCCCGTACGGGACCCCCATAACCAGGAGGGACAGCGATGGCTGTAGCGGATAAAGTCAAGAGCATCATCGTCGAGCAGCTCGGGGTGGACGCCGACGAGGTGACCATGGAGGCCAGCTTCACGGACGACCTGGGCGCCGACTCGCTCGACATCGTCGAGCTGGTGATGGCCTTCGAGGAGGAGTTCGGGATCGAGATCCCGGACGAGGAGGCCGAGAAGATCAGCAACGTCCGCGAGGCGGTGCAGTACATCGAGCAGAACGCCGGGGATCAGAACTGACGTCCCCCGCGACGCCCCCCCAACCACTCCCCCGATCGCACCCTTCCAGATCTTGAATTCCCCAGCGCGCCGCCGCGTCGCCGTCACCGGGGTGGGCCTGGTGTCCCCCCTGGGGGTCGGCACGGCCGCGAACTGGAGCGCGCTGATGGAGGGGAAGA